>NZ_JAUQXO010000031.1:0-103986 GCF_030834625.1 Geobacter sp. | reverse complement strand
GTTTGAACTGACTAAACGTTTTTGATCCGAAGATCTTTAAAGCTAGCAAAAACCTGCTTACGTGTTTCTCTGCTATTTAGTTTTCAAAGACCAAGCTGCCGTTTCGTCCGCGGCAGACTTTGCAATCTACACACTCTCGTTCCTGCTGTCAATCACTTTTTTTCTACCCAGAAGCTTTTTTCTTGCCTGCTGCTTCCGTCCCGTCAAAAGGAAGTGAGGTTATATCAAACCTCTTTCGTGCGGTCAAGGAGTTTTTAGGTTAATTTTTCAAATGACTCCGATTATACGAATCGCTTGGCCATTACCCAGATTGTGACAGGCTTTGCACCCCAATTTTGGCGGATTTGGCTCAACTCTTGATCCTCAAAGCTTCAGCATACACTTCACTACGGGGACGGTCCAGCTCAACGCTAACTCGCTTGACCGCGTCTTTGAGTGTAAGCCCCTCAACGAATAGATAGCGAGAAAGAGCATTCTGGAGGCTTTCTGTCCCCACGTTCCCGCGCTCTAGCTCCTCGGCCGGGGCAACAAGAATGACTACTTCACCCTTTACCTGCCGATCCATAAACCGGGCTATTACCTCTGATGCAGCACCTCGAGCGAACTCCTCAAAAATCTTCGTCAATTCCCGAGCGACAACCATGTCACGCTCCCCCCAGATATCACGCATGTCGCCCAACGTCGCCATAAGACGGTTTGGTGCTTCATAGAATATGAGTACCCGCCCCTCGGCCTTAAGAGCTGAGAGTTGTTCGCGTCTCTTTCCCTGCCTACTCGAGAGAAACCCTATGAACGTAAAAGAATCGGTCGGGAGACCCGCTGCCGACAATGCTGTGATGGCGGCCGACACCCCTGGAATCGGAACAACAGAAATCCCATCGGCGACGGCATCTCGGACAAGTTGATACCCGGGATCGGCTATGCAGGGCGTACCGGCATCGGAGACAAGGGCAACTGATGCCCCATGCCGGAGCCGATCAAGGATAGCCTCGCCCTTAAGGTGTTTATTGTGGTCGAAATACGAGGTGAGAGGCTTACCGATGCCAAAGTGGCTGAGGAGTTTGCGAGTATGGCGGGTGTCCTCGGCGGCGATGATATCCACCTCCTTAAGGATACGAACTGCCCGAAAGGTGATGTCCTCAAGATTTCCAATGGGGGTTGCGACAATATAGAGCGTGCCTGATGTTCTCATTTACCCCAGTCGCGGGAGTAGCGAAAGTCCCGGTCGATAGTCCGGTTGGAAACCTTGGCTATGACAGGTAATCTTCGCTTGAAGTGGGAGTTCTGGATCCTGGACGAGACAGTGGCGATGAAATCGGTGGCGAACCCGCTCTTGACCAACTCCTCACGGGACATCCGCAGATCGACCATTGAATAAAGAAGCTTATCCACCTCACGATAGGTAAAGCCAAGCTCCTGCTCATCGGTCTGACCGGCCCATAGATCGGCGGACGGCTGCTTCTCGATGATCTCCAGGGGGACACCCATTTCTTCGGAAAGTTGCCAAACTTGAGTTTTGTAAATGTCCCCGATGGGATTGAGAGCGCTGGCCATGTCTCCGTACAGAGTACCGTAGCCAAGGAGGAGCTCCGTCTTGTTGCTGGTGCCAAGGACAAGAGCCGGGAGAGCCGCCGAATGGTCATAGAGAATCGTCATTCGCTCGCGGGCCATCTTGTTTCCGCGGCGCATGCTGTCGGCCTCGGGAAAACGTGCAAAATAGACGTCGATCATTGGTGTAATGTCGATTACCTGGTGGTGAATGCCGATCTGTTCCGCGGCGAGCTTGGCGTGGGCTTCGCTTTCGGGGTTGCTGGCTTTATAGGGCATGATACAGGCATGGACGTTCTCGGGGCCGAGGGCCTCGGCGGCGAGATACGCGACAAGTGCAGAGTCAATACCTCCTGAAAGGCCGAGAACTGCCTTGCACACCCCAACCTTGGTGACTTCCTCCCGGATGAAGCCGACCAGTATCCGGCGCAAAAGCTTGACATTGATCCCCGCCATCAACAAGCCCTACCTTTCTCGATGCGTCGCAGCTCGTTCATGGTAACGGAGAGGTTCTCGTCGCGCATCATCGGCGAGAAGATCCGCTCACGCCGCAGCTCCCCCTCATCGATCCGCGCGAGGACCATATCCTCGTCGAATAGCTGTGCCCGGCCGACAACGCTTCCTGAGGGAGCTATCACCTCAGAGCCTCCCCAGAAGTTGACCCCGTCTTCGTAGCCTACGCGATTGCAATAGAAAACACGGCTGTTAAGAAACATTGCTGTCGTGGAGGTGAGTTTCTGCCAAGCGGCCGTTGAGCCCAGGTTTTCGTCCTCTGAGATACCTCGACCTGGACTGCTAGAGAGGCAGATGAGGGTCGTGGCACCGTCCATGGCGAGGATGTAGGGGGCCGAGAGATGCCACATATCCTCACAGATAAGTATTCCCATGCGCCCGAATCGAGTATCGAAGGCACGGAATTGCTCGCCACGGGCAAGGTAACGCTGTTCGTCAAAGAGACCGTAGGTGGGAAGGTAGACCTTGCGGTGAATGTGTCGGATTTCACCACCATCCAAATAAAGCGCGGAATTGAAGAAGCGGTAGTCGTCGGAAACCTCCACGAAGCCGACAGCGATGGCCACATGGCGAGAAAGCTCGCGGAGGCGCATAATCTCCGGAGCATCGAGCCGTAAAGCAATATCCGGAACCAGGTCCCTCAGGAAGTACCCGGTGAAAGCGAGCTCAGGGAAAACGACCAGTTCCGCCTTGCCGGCAATGGCGCGCTCAATGGAGGACTCTATAAGGATGCAGTTTTCGGCAAGACAGCCGAGCTTTGGTTTGATCTGAGCCAGCGCGACAGTAAAATCCACGGTTGATGCCCCCGAATTTTCGGTCAAAGGTAGCACGGCAGGACGTAGTTTTCAACGGTATTCCCAGGCTAGTAGGCCAGGTCGAAGGCGTTGGGAATATGTTCAATCTGCGGTTCCTGCCCCGTAACTATAATGGATATTACGTCAAAACGGGCGCTGGCATCAAACTGTCGGGTCTTGGCAAGCCAGGTGAGCGCCGCCTTGGAAATTTGGCGCTGCTTGAAGGGTGTAACGGCAAGCTGGGGCGGTCCGTACATTCCGGTTTTCCTCGTTTTGACTTCGATGAAGACGATTGTTTTGCCGTCTCGGGCCACAATATCAATCTCGCCGCCCTTACAGCGAAAGTTCCGCTCAAGGATTCGGTAACGATGCCGCTCCAGAAATGCCGCAGCCAACTCTTCCCCCGCACTGCCAAGAGACTTATTGTGGAACGACATGCTCTTTGACTCCTCTAAACGTCTTGCGGTGGATGGGGCAGGGCCCCAGTGTCGCAATGGCAGACAGATGCGATGCGCAGCCGTACCCCTTGTGCTCTGCAAAACCGTAACCGGGGTACTGCTGATCGTACGCCATCATCATCCGGTCCCGGGTGACCTTTGCAATGATTGAGGCAGCAGCGATGGAAATACTGGCGCTGTCACCTTTCTTGATGGTTCTCTGGGGGAGATTGAGGGGGATTGTGGAAATGCCGTCTATGAGGAGAAAGTCAGCGGGAACAGTAAGCTGATTGACAGCATCCGCCATGGCACTGAGCGTGGCCTGAAGAATATTGATTCGGTCGACACAGACGTGGTCAGCCACACCGACACCGACGGCAAGAGCTCGATCGTAAATCAGCCTGTGGAGCTGATCACGCTTTGATGCGGAAAGTTTCTTTGAGTCATCGATCTCAGGGAGGTCTACTGCGGCCGGCAGAATAACCGCCGCCGCAACCACGGGGCCGGCCAGTGGGCCTCGCCCAGCCTCGTCGATGCCAGCTACCGTGCGGAACCCCCTTCGGAAGGCGAGTTCCTCATAGGTCCATAGGGACGTTTCACCTATGTCGTCGAATAGAGGCAGACACACAGAGTTGATTCCTTAAATGAAAAAGCCCCGCAGAGCGGGGCTTTTTGCATTAGCGGACGGCTACGTACTTCTTCTCGCGAATCCGTGCAGCCTTGCCACGAAGCTTGCGGAGATAGTAGAGCTTAGCGCGGCGAACATGGCCGCGAGTAATCACCTCAATGGCGTCGAGGGACGGCGAGTGGAGCGGGAAAACCCTCTCTACGCCAATGCCGTTGGAAATTTTGCGGACGGTGAACGACTCACGAATACCGCCATTCTGCCGGGCGATAACCACTCCCTGGAAGGCCTGGATACGGCTCTTATCACCCTCCACGATCTTGACGTGGACCTTGACGGTGTCCCCAGGCTTGAAGGGGGGGATGTTTTTCTTCATCTGTTCAAGTTCAAGCATGTCGATTGTGTTCATGTGCTTCTTCCTCCCTTATGTGCGTAAACGCGTATTGTTTCGTGGATTACGATCGGAGCCGCTCAACGTGCACCGAACAATCTATCCATTATAATTGCTGCCGCAGATCTGACTGAGAGATGATTGTAATTTCCCACCCCCCTGATCGGTTCAAGAACCAGATCTGCTCTTTCAAAAACCTCTTCAACGAGCCCCCAGCCGGTGCCAAAAAGGAGCAAGAAAGGCTGATCCCGGTCAGCCATAAGCTCTCGCAAATGGCCAAACGTGACGCTCCGCGGATGGAGATGTGCTCCGGTCGTCACGAGCTTTGCCGGCCTGCCGAAGCGGCCGTGCAAGTCTGCCAGAACTTCGTCAAGGGTCGAGACTATCTGGATCAATTCAAGGGCAGCCTTGCGCTTGGGATTGTAGGTGGCTCCCCACCCCTCCTGCCAGTGTCGAACAATCCTCTCCGCAAGCTGCTGTTGCCCGTGAACCGGTGTCGACACGTAATAACGGAACAAGCCGAACGTCCGAGCTGAACGCGCTATATCGTGGATGTCCAGATTCGTTACGGCAGTTGAGACCACCTGCCGGTTCTTATCGTAGACCGGATGATGGAGAAGCGCCACACTCACGTTGGAGTTACCCTGCAGTGTGTCACTCACCTGCAGATTTCCGATTCGAGCTCAGCAAGACACTGTCGGTCATTACTGTTCAGCACGGCTCTTTCAAGAAGGTCTGGTCGCGTGCGGAGCGTCTTTTCCAAGGCTTTGCGGCGACGCCAACGTGCAACCTCGGCATGGTTTCCCGACAGAAGCACGGGGGGCACGGTTGATCCACGGAATTCAGCTGGCCGCGTATAGTGCGGATATTCAAGCAAGCCGTTTGAGAAGGTATCCATCTCAGCCGACCCTGGTGAACCAAGGACGCCGGGGATGAATCGAGCAGTGGCATCGACCATGACCATGGCGGCCAGCTCACCGCCAGTGAGAACCACATCGCCGATGGAAAACTCATCGTCAACGAAAAGTTCGCGCACTCGCTCGTCGACGCCCTCATAACGGCCGCAGATGACAATAACCTCGTCTTCCTGCGCCAGTTCACGGGCCGCCGCATCATCGAAAAGGCGCCCCCGGGGTGTGGTCAAGATGACCCGCGCATGCGGCCGTTCAACCTTGACGGCCTCGATACAGGCTGCAATGGGCTCCACCTTCATGACCATGCCGTCACCACCGCCGTAGGGGGCGTCATCTACAACCTTGTGCCGATCGGTGGCAAAATCGCGAATCTGATGAAGGCGAATATCAAGAAGGCCCCTCTCGACGGCCCGCCGAATGATGCTCTCGGTGAGAGGTCCTTCGAACATGGCAGGGAAAAGGGTCAGAATATCGAATTTCATAGATCAAGCAGCCCCTCAGGGGGGCTGACGGTCATGATTCCTTTGTCCAAATCAACATTGACAACTATGTCCTCAAGGGCCGGGATCAGATATTCTTTATCCCCCCCCCTGACCACGTAGACGTCGTTACTTCCCGTGTCAATGATCTCGGCGATGCGACCTAGGGGTTCCCCTTCGTCAGTCGTTACCGAAAGACCGATAAGGTCACACCAGTAGAACTCCCCTTCATCAAGGGGAGGAAACTGGTCCCGTCGGGCGAAGAACTCGCGCCCCACCAAGTGGAGGACCTCATTTATGTTCGTGAAACCCTTTAGTGTCAGGAGAGCCCGATTCCGGTGGACGGCAGCCCGCTCCACCTCAAAGCTCTCCGTACGATTTTCCGGTCCCTTGAGCAAGACTGCAGGAAGCGACAGGATAGTGCTGAATTCGCCGGAAAAGGAGACCACTACCAACTGTCCCCTGATGCCGTGTGTTGCGACGACCTTGCCGAGCAACACGAGTTCGGTGCCCTGCAGCATTACTCGACAATCTTCAGCACGGCTTTCTTGTTATCCTTGGTGGATACCGCGTTGAGCAGGGTCCGGATTGCCTTTGCCGTCCGTCCCTCTTTACCGATGATTCGTCCCATATCCTCTTTGGCCACGGTCAGCTTGATGACTGTTGTATCCTCTTCCATCTCCTCGGTGGTTCTCACCTGAGTGGGGTCGTCCACAAGCGCCTTTGCGATGGTCTCTACAAGCTCTCTCATGTCGGTAACCTCTGCAATGGGAATGACCGGCGGACCGGGAGCGAAGCAGCGTTACAGGGTGTACTTATGCGGGCTTGGTCGTAAACTTCTCCCAGAGGCCGGCCTTCTTGAGCATCTGCTTGACGGTGTCGGTGGGCTGAGCCCCTTTGCCGAGCCACTCAAGGGCCTTACCCTCTTCGAACTTCACGGCTGCAGGATTCTGGTTCGGGTCGTAGGTCCCGACATTTTCGATGAACCGGCCATCGCGGCGGCTGCGAACATCGGCGATAACGATCTGGTAAAAGGGCTTCTTCTTCGCCCCGGCACGGGCCAAACGCATCTTTATAGCCATCTTCTTCCTCCTGGTGTTCTCACGGCCGGTGACCGTCGAGAGTTATATTTGTATGTGTCATGTCACATCAGTGACAGTTCGGATTACAACTACTAGTGCATCTATCAGAAGGGGAACATTCCTTTCCCCATTCCTTTCATCCCACGCATAAGCCCCTTGGGCCCCAGCTTCTGGAGCTGCTTCATCACCTTCTGTGCCTCGGTGAATCGCTTCAGGAGCTGATTAACCTCTTGAACCGTAGTGCCGCTCCCCTTGGCGATCCGCAACCGGCGGCTGCCGTTGATGATCTGGTGGTTCGCCCGCTCGCCGGGGGTCATGGAATCGATGATTGCCTCGATCCGCTTGAGTTCCTTCTCAGAGGGCTGCCCCCCCTGCATCTGCTTCATGGCCTTGCCGACGCCGGGGATCATTCCGAGGATCGAGTCGAGAGAACCCATCTTCTTGATCTGCTGGAGCTGGTTCTTGAAGTCCTCGAGATCGAACTGGCTCTTCTTGAGCTTCTGCTGGAGCCGCTCCGTCTCCGTTGTATCGAAGGTTGCCTGGGCCTTCTCCACAAGGGTCAGAATGTCCCCCATGCCGAGGATGCGCGACACAAGTCTGTCCGGGTAGAAGACCTCCAGGGCGTCGAGCTTCTCGCCAAGGCCCACGAGCTTCACCGGCTTGCCGGTGACCGCCCGGATCGACAGGGCCGCGCCCCCCTTGGCATCGCCGTCGAGCTTGGTAAGAACCACACCGGTTATATCGAGCCGCTCGTTGAAGCCGCTGGCGACATTAACCGCCTCCTGGCCGGTCATGGCGTCGGCTACAAAGAGGATCTCCCTGGGTTCCGCCACCTCCTTGATCCGAACGAGTTCATTCATGAGATACTCGTCGATCTGGAGACGACCGGCGGTATCGAGAATCACCGTGTCGAAGCCATTGAGTGCGGCGTAGCGGAGGGCCTCGCGACAGATGTCGACAGGATCCTGATCAACTCGCGAATCAAAGGTCTCCACCGAAAGTTGGCGACCAAGGGTCTTGAGCTGCTCGATGGCAGCCGGCCGGTAGACGTCTGCGGGCACCAACAACGGACGACGTCGCTGCCCCTTGAGGAGTCGCGCCAACTTGCCGCAAGTGGTGGTCTTGCCGGAACCCTGGAGGCCGACCATCATCAGGGCAACCGGCGGTTTGGCGGCAAGATCGAGGCTGTTATCCTCGCCGCCACCCATGAGGGCGACGAGTTCCTCCTGGACGATCTTGATAACCTGCTGCCCCGGAGAGAGGCTCTGGAGAACCTGGGTACCGACGGCCCGCTCACGAACCTTCTCGACAAAATCCTTGACGACCTTGAAGTTGACGTCGGCCTCAAGCAGGACAAGCCGCACCTCGCGGAGCGCCTCCTTGACATTCTCCTCAGTCATGACCCCTTGGCCGCGGAGCTTTTTGAAGAGAAGATCGAGTTTATCGGAAAGGTTTTCGAACATCTATTTCCATCAGGGCCGCACGGGCGGCGGAAAGCACCCACAGGGCGCACGTATCCACGGAGAAAGAGGTTAACTATAGATGAGCCCACAAGCCAGTGTCAAGCAAAAACATTTTTACCACAAGGGGATAGCTACCTGCCGCGGTGCCCTCCGAAACTAGCCGACCTTGAGATAGTGCTCCCCCTGCTTGACATGGATCTCTTCCGGCACAAGCCCCTCCGCTGTCAGGAGCCCTTCGACAGCCTCCCGGTCGGCGGCGGCATACCGGATGGCAAGGCCGCAGTCGGCATGGAGTGCCCGGGGGGCCGGAATGAGAAGGATGGGAAGCCGTTGTCCCTTGAGCACCTTCTCAGCTTTCATCACCCGGTGAATCGAATGAAAAATCGCAATACAGTCGCCATCTCGAACCATCATTTCCCCTTTCTCGTCACACACAGCAATGGTACACACCATCGGTGCCCCTGCAAGGAATCAAGCTCGTTGACAAAGGGAGAACTCATCACGTACCATGCCGCCAGAGGTGGACAATGCATCCCTTTGTGATGATCTTCGGACTCATCCTGCTCGTCATCATCATAAATATCCCCTGTGGCTACCTTCGGCAAGGGTACGAGAAGTTCACCTTCGGCTGGTACTTCTATGTCCACATTTCCATCCCTTTCATCATTTATCTCCGCGTCAAGGCCGGATTCAGCTGGAAAATCGTCCCTCTCACCCTCGGAGGTGCCGTGGCCGGACAGATTATTGGCGGCATGATCCAACGGCGGCGTCAGCGCAATGGGTGACGCTCGCTCCCGCATGTCGCGCCCCCGCCCCGTGGCGGACCTGCTGGCAGAGGCCCTGCACGGCCAACCCGCGGAACGGCGCCTGAAGGAAGGGCGGATCTGGCTCATCTGGGATCAGGCAGTGGGAGAGCGGATCGCCTCCCTCGCACGCCCAGTTGGTTTTCGCGACGGAACCCTGACCGTAGCGGTCGCCAATGCCCCCTGGATGCAACAGCTGAACTTCCTCAAGCGGGGGATAGTCGAAAAACTGAATTCCCTCCTCGGCGAACCGGTGGTCCGGGATATCTACCTCAAGGCGGGAAGGGTCGAGTCACCCGCCGACGCCCCCCCCGAACACCGCCCGCCCCCCCGGGAGCTGACCCAGGCAGAGCAGGAATTCGTAGCGACGGAGACGGAAACCGTCGACGACCCCGAACTCCGCGAGATCATCTCCCGCCTCATGGCGAAACACCTTTCCTCAACGCCCCCCGACAAAGAGTAACACTCAATCGCGTCAACCCATTTTCAGCGGGGATCACCTCCCAGTATTTCTGCCAACTCAGGGGTGTAGTCAAGCCCCGCGGTCCTGGCGACCAAGGGTGAGAGCACCTTCAGATCGGCCCTGCGCCCCTTGGCGAACTCAACAAGAACCATTCTGGCCGCGGCATCTGCCGTTCCATGCACGAGCCGAAGCCTCATCGGCGCCAGTTTCTGAAGATGGGCCTCGGCAAGGAGCTCGGGGAGTCGTGCAGGATGGTAGATGAAACATATCCGACCGGTGGGTTTCACTAGGTACTTGGCAGCGGCCAGGAAGTCGGCCAGGGTCGCCGTCGATTCGTGGCGAGCGTCGTCACGCCCCGCCTTGGGACTCACCTTGCCAGTGCCACGCTTGCGATAGGGGGGATTGGAAAGGACCAAGTCGAAGGAGGAAACGGGAAAGCGCTTCCGGAGGCCGAGGACATCCTCGCGGAGGATGGCGATCCGATCGGCGAGACCATTGAGTTCCACGTTACGTTCCGCCAGTTCAGCCATCCCATCCTGGAGCTCCACGCCGACAAAGGTGGCCTGCTCGGTCCGCCGGGCAAGCACGAGAGGGATAATGGCGCTGCCGGTTCCCAGATCGATCACTCGCGCCCCCACCCCCGGGGCGGCAAAAGCGCAGAGGAGCAGCGGATCGAGGGAAAAGCGGTACCCGTGACGCTCCTGGACGATCCGCAGATCGTAGCCCCGCAGCTCATCCACGGTCTGAGTCTCGCTTATCATCGAGAAATCCCTCTTCACACCGCGCTGCTCCGCCGCCGGAGCAGCCACTCCCGGATGAGTATGCCGGCGAACAAGGCAAAGGACGCAAGGGTCAGGTACTTGCCGATCTTGAAGGGGAGCGGATCGAATCGGAACTCCACCCGATGTTCGCCCGGGGGGAGGTAGATGCCGCGCAGGATGTGATTCACGGGGTAGACCGGCGTCTCCTTCCCGTCCACGTATGCCTTCCATCCCCGGTAGTACTTTTCGCCAAGCACAAGCAAAGCGTTTCGCTCGGCAGCAACGGCCAGGTCGATCCGGACCCCCTCGTACCGATCGAGACGCACCGTGCCGACAGTCCCGGTGCCCACGTCATTTGGCGTGGCCAAAGGGATTGGCGGCGGAGTTTCCACGAGGGCAAGCCGTCGAGGATCAAAGGAGCGGTTCTGGAGGATCGCCAGTGCCTGCCCGGAGTCGGGGATCACGGCAGCCGATGGGACGAGCCACCCCTTGGGGAGAACGGAGCGGTTCTCGAGGACTACCTGGGAGCCGTCGGGGGAGATGAAGACCGGCATGTACTTCTCCGCCAGCAGCGGCTTCTGCTGCTCGTACTGCTCCCTTCCGTAGACGAGATAGCGGACGTTCAGCATGTCGGGGATGGCTGAATCGAAGGCGAAGTTGTCGAGGATATCCTGCCACCGCACCTGCTGGACCGGCATCGGCATGTAGAAGGTCGGGATCTTTGCGAGCACATAGGGGTTTGGATCGGCGCCAAGGGGGAGAACCCGGTACTCCTTAGGCTGGCGGGCCAAGTAATCGATAACCGTCGTCCGTTCTTCGGCCGTCTTGCGGGGGGCATCCACCAGAAACATGAATTTGGCGTTCACCCGTCCCACATCAGCCACGTACAGGACGACCAGCACTGCCGGGAGGAGGGCCGACGAAAGCCTTCCCTTCCGCCACAGCCAGACGGAGAGGGCACAAAGTAGCGCCAGTCCCGCCGCGATTCCCGTCTCCACCATCAGGTTGTTCCACCGCTCTCCCACCAGGTGAGCCCCCTGCTGGTAATTGGTGGGGCGGGCCAGCAGCTCCACGAAGGCACCGACCAGGTGCTCCCGGGCCCCGTACTGGATGCCGAGGACCACCAGGAGCGCCACCGGCAGCGTTAGGAGTCCCACCGCGTAGCGGCGGAAAGCGGGGCTCTGCCGCAGCGCCCCGTCCCGCAGGAGGTCGACGCCCCGGGCGGCCAGGACCCCGATGCCGAGAACCGGGATGAACATCATCATCTTCGGGACCCGGAACCGGTCGATCCCCGGGAAGTAATCGAAGAGCAGGTTGTAGAACGGGGTATACTTCCCCATGGAGAAGAGAATCCCCCCGACGAGCCCCCCCACGGCGAGCCAGGTGTAGCGGTCCCGCCGGAAAATGAGCGGGAGCGGCACCAGGAGCCACGGCAACAGCCCCAGATAGCTGGTGGTCTGGGTGAAGACCATCCGTCCCCAGTAGTAGGCGGCGATATTCGAGGGGTTCTCTCCTCCCTCCTGCCGGGAAAAGCCGACCATGCCGGGGACCACGAAGGCTCCCAGTTCCTCCGGCGGCAGGGACCAGAGCATCGCCTCCTCTCGGGCAAGCCCCCCCTTCCCCTGGTTGGCGCCGCTCTGGGCACCCCGGTTGGTATCAACAGACCAGCTGGCAAGCGGCACCAGCGACACGGCCACGGTGGAGAGGAAGAAGAAGAGCACCACCAGATTGAGTCCCGCCAGCCGGAGCGTTTCCCGCCCAGCGGGCCGCTCCGTCACAAGGATGCCGATGGAGCGGGCAATGCCGTAGACGCCGATGCAGAGGCAGGTGTAGAAGGCGATCTGCCAGTGGGTGTAGAAGAACTGGATTGCGAGGGCGAAGCCGGTGGCCAGGAACCAGATCACGCGACGTCGCTGGAACCCCCTCTCCAAAAGAAAGAAAGCCCAGGGTGCCACGCTGATGGTGGCGATCTTCAGCACGTGGCCAGCGTTGATGAGGGAGGCGTTCTCCGGCGCCAGGGCAAAGATGAGACCGCCGAAAAACGCCGCCGGACGGCTGAGGCCAATGGCCCGACAGCAGCAATAGGTGCCACAGGCGCCGAAAAAGAGGTGGAGAACGATGAACCAGGCAACGCTGGCCGGCGGTGAAATAAAGTAGTAGATCAGGTTGGGAAGGAAGAGGAAATGCCCCCCCACCTCGCCCCCCTCCAGGGTGTTGCCGCTGTTGGCGTAGATGTCCCAGTCCGCGTGGAGCGGGATGCGGAAAAAGTCGAGAAACTCCTGGCTGGAGAGCCGCAGCACCGACCAGTAGTACTCGTTGATGATGTCCGGGGCGCGGATGATCTTGCCGGTGAAGAGGATCTGGGCAAAGAACGCGATGAGAAGCGCCAGGAGGAGCGCCAGGGCCAGGAGGTCCTTCCGCCGTTCGGTCATGGTGTTCTCCGGTTGTCTAGGATTTGTCATGGTCTTCACCGGTGTGCCGCCTGCCGGTAGATATCCAGGGTCTCCCGGGCCGCCGCCTCCCAGGAAAAGAGCCGAGCCCGGGCGAGCCCCTTCTCCCTCATCGCCCCGGCCAGGAGGGGATCGGACAGGACTCTCCTGAGGGCGTCGGCCACCGCCATCACGTCGGTGGGAGGAATGGCGAAGCCGGCATCTCCCACCACCTCGGGAAGTGACGTGGTGTTGGAGGTAATGACCGGAACGCCGCAGGCCATGGCCTCCAAGGGGGGGAGCCCGAACCCCTCGAAGAGGGAGAGATAGGCGAAGACCGCGGCGCCGTCGTAGATGAAGGGGAGTTCCTCGTCGGGGACGAAACCGGTAAAGATCACCTCCTCCTCCAGCTGAAGCTCCCGGAGGCGGGTAAAGAGGGCGTCGTAAAGCCACCCCTTGCGGCCGACGATGACGAGTTTTGCCGTCACGCTCCCCTCCCGCCGCAGGAGACTGAACGCCTCGATGAGGGTCGCCAGGTTCTTCCGGGGCTGAATGGTCCCCACATAGAGGATGTAGCTGTCGGGGAGCCCGTAGCGGGCCCGGACAGCCTTGCCGGCCGCCGGGTCCCGGGGCTCCAGCATGGCCGGATTGAAGCCGAGCATCACCGCCCGGATCCGCTCCAGCGGCACGCGGAAATCGGCCATGATCTCGGCGCGGGCATGCGCCGAGTCGGTTATGATGAAGGCGCTCCGTCGGGCGGCAATAGGGATCTGGAGCCGCCAGTAGAGCCGAGCCGCGAACTTCTCCGTCTCCGGGTGTTTGATGGGGATCAGGTCGTGGAGCGTGACCACGGTCGGGCAGGGGGAGAAGAACGGAATGGCGCTTTTGGGGCAGTGGAGGAGATCGATCCGCTCCCGGGAGCAGGCCAGGGGCAGGCGCAGGTGCTCCCGCACGAGGCGCGCCGCCGGGTTCTTCCCCGGGAGGACGATCTCCTTAGCGCCGGGGAAACGCCCCAAATGGCACGGATCGTTGTAGAAGATTACGTACTCGTTCTCCCGGTCCATGGCGAGGAGGGCCTCCACGAGTCCGAGGACGTAGGTCCGGGGCCCCCCCTGGGTGGATATGGTGGATGCGTCGATGGCAATGCGCATGGGTTATCCTTCTGTCTTTCCCTTGGCGTGGAATCGGGGATGGAGCCGCATCACGTCGTGGAGCCCCAGCCGCCGCAGGAGCCGCTTGACGACCCCCTTCGCGATCCGCACCCCGAACCAGAAGCCCGCCTGCCACCGGGGATAGCCGAGGCGGACGGTTACGGCATACACCTCCCGGGCCACGGCCAGGAGCCGCTCGTCGCTGGCGCCGCCGTACCGCATTCCCGCCAGGACCCGCGGCAGATAGTGGAACCGGCAGCCGTGGCGGTAGAGGCGAAGCACCAGGTCATAGTCCATGGCGACCCGCAGCCCGACATCGAAGGACCCCACGGCGTCGTAGGCCCGCCGGGTCACGAAGGTGGCGGGGTGGTTCAGGGACATTTCGTGCCAGGTGGCGGGGCCGGGCTCGCTGGGCTTCAAGACGAAGAGCTCCCGATCCCCTTCGAAGCGGACCATGTCGCCGTGGAAGACATCGCACGCCGGGTGCGCCGCGAACGCCTCGGCCACGGCCCTGACCGCCCCCGGCGCGTAGGTGTCGTCGGAGTTCAGGATGCCGATCAGCTCCCCCCGAGCACGGGTGATCCCCTTGTTAAAGGCGTCGGATATCCCGTTATCCGGCTCGGAGATCCAGCGGATGCGCGGGTCGGTGGACGCCAGACGCCGGATGATGCCAAGGGTACCGTCGGTGGAGCCGCCGTCGACGATGACGTAGTCCAACTCCAGCCAATCCTGACTGAGGACGCTCCCCATGGCCTCTTCCAGATGCCGCTCGCTGTTGAGAGTGACGGTGATGACAGAGACGATCATCGGGAGCCGGCCGCCTCCCCATAGACCCGGAGGGTCTGTCGCGCCGTGGTCTCCCAGTCGAAGAGCCTCGCCCGCTGGAGCCCCCGGCGGCGCAGTTCCTCCAGGCGCTCCGGATCGGCAATGGTCCGACCGATGGTCTCGGCCATATCCTCCACGGAGCGGGGATCGAAGAGGGCCCCCGCATCGCCGGCCACCTCGGGGAGCGACGCTGCATCGGCGCAGATGATGGGACAGCCGCAGGCCATGGCCTCCACCAGCGGGATGCCGAACCCTTCAAAAAGGGAGGGAAAGACCAGGGCCGTTGCCAGGTTGTAGAGGAGCGGCAGCTCCTCCGTGGGGAGGTAGCCAAGGACCCGGACCCTCTCCTCCAGCCCCAGACGACCGATTTCAGCCAGGATCTCGCCGTGGGACTGCATGGCGATGCCGCTCAGGACCAGATCGCCGTCGAAGAGACCCCGGTCCGTCAGGAGCCGGAAGGCAGCCAGGAGCCTCCGGTGGTTCTTGTGGGGCCAGGTGGCGGCCGGGTAGTAGAGGAAGGGTCGCCGGAGCCCGTGTTTCTCACGGACGGACGTCAGGAGGCTCCCGTCGTCCATGGCCCTGAATCCCTCACCGATTCCGGTAAAAATGACGGTGATCTTTGCCGGATCGATCCCGTAGCGCTCCACCAGGCACTCCTTGGTAAAAGTGGCACTGACGATGATCTGGGTCGCCTCCTCGGCTGAGCTCCGATAGAGCATCCGGCGGCGGCGCAGATCCAGGGGGGAGAAGAACTCCGGGAAGAATTCGTGCTGCATGTCCCAGAAGGTGAGTACCGACGGAATCCGCGTTCCCGGCGGGGTGAGGACGGTGAAGGGGTGGTGGATGACATCCACGGCCATGCCGTCCACCGCCGTCCGCAGGATGTCGCGGCCCGTGAGGTTGCGCACCACCCCCCGGGCGAACCAACCCGGCGACGGCTTGGCGTAGGAGAAGGTTCGGACCGAGAAGTTTTCTGCCGTAAGGGGAATCGCCCCGGCGTGGCGGGGATCGGCCATGAGCACGTAGCGGTTAGCGGTGTCCAGCCGCTGGAGGGTTGCCACCAGGTTGCGGAGGTAGGTCTCCATCCCGCCGATCTTACCGGGCACGAGACTTATGGCATTGAGGCCGATCCTCACGGCTCGCCGACCCCTCCAGCATCGTCATAGCGCCGCAGCTCTTCCTCAACCATGAGCCGGATGATTTCCTCGAATGATTTCGTCCGGGACCAGCCGAGCCGGGAGATGATCCGCGCGGGGTTGCCGCAGAGGGGGACCGCCTCCGAGGGACGGAAGAGCTTCGGGTCGGTGGTCACGTACTGGCGGTAGTCGAGCCCCAGACAGGAAAAGACCGTGTCCACGAACTGGCGGACACTGTGGGTCTCGCCGCTGGCCACCACGTAGTCGTCGGGAGCGTCGGCCTGGAGCATGAGCCACATGGCCCGGACGTAGTCGGGGGCGAACCCCCAGTCGCGGACGGCATCCAGGTTCCCGAGGACGAGGTTTTGCTGGAGTCCCCGCTTGATCCGAACCGCCGAGGAGACGATCTTGCGGGTAACAAACTCGTACCCCCGGCGGGGAGACTCGTGGTTGTAGAGGATGCCGGAGCAGGCGAACATGCCGTACTGCTGGCGGTAGTTCTTCACCAGATAGTAGCTGGCCACCTTGGAGATGCCGTAGATGGAGCGGGGGTTGAACGGCGTTGCCTCGTCCTGGGGGGCGGTGGCGGCGTTGCCGAACATCTCGCTGGTTCCGGCGAAATAGACCCGGCAGGCGGGGGCGAACTCCCGCAGGGCCGCCAGAAGGTAGTGGGTGCTGTTCACGTTGTTGTTGATGATGGAAAGTTCGTCCTCGAAGGAATAGCTGACGAAGCTGGATGCGGCCAGATGGTAGCACTCGTCGGGCAGCAGGTCCTTCACCGTTTTGATGATGGAGAGGACGTTGTCCAGGGAGGCGACCTTCAGATGGATCCGGTCCTGAAGGTGGGTCAGGTTCCGGAGCCGGTGCTGTGCGTCCTCGATGGCGGTCCGGCGGACGATGCCGTAGACCTCGTACCCCTTCTCAAGGAGAAGCTCGGCCAGGTAGGAGCCGTCCTGGCCGGCGATGCCGGTGATGAGCGCTTTTTTCATGGTTCCTCCGCAGTCGCCGTGTCGCCCGAAGCGGCCACGGCATAGAAAACCGGGTGCAGGATGGCGGGCGAGAGATTGCCGTTGAGCTTCCGCGTGAGCCGCACCAGCCGCCAGTAAAGGGGTCGCAGCATGAGCCGCACCTTCTCCCGGAGCGTCTGCGCCACGGAATCCTCAAACCCGTGGAGGGAAACTGCAGAGAATCCGGCCGTAAGGAGCACCTGGCGCAGGCTGTTCTCGGTAAAGCCCGCCTCGTGGGTGAAGTCGTTGTAGCGGTGGAGCTGGCTGTCGGGGGCCTGCATGTTGGGGACCTGCACGATGAGCGTCCCGCCGGGAGCGAGGGCGCCGCGCAGCGCCGTCAGGAACGGGATCGTCCCCGCCTTCGGCACGTGTTCGAGCACGTCGAGAAGCGTGATCATGTCGAAGGAGCCCGGATGTTCCCGGAGCCAGGCAACGGTATCCTCCACCCGCTCGCAGGGGAGTCCCAGGGATGAGCAGAAGGCGACGGTGCTGGGGGAGATGTCCACTCCCCGGTAATTGGTGAACCCCCAGTTCTTCATGGAGGAGAGCATCTCTCCCCGGCCGATGCCGATATCCAGGAGCGGTGCGTCCGTCCGGGCGGGAAAGAAGCGCCGGTAGTTCCGTTCGAACTGCCGGAACTTGAACGCCGCCTGGGCGTTCTCACCGAACACCGTCTGCACGTAATCGTCGAAAAATTCCTTCATGGCCGTCGTGGTCCCTCTCCTGAATTTTTCCTGACAATCCGCTCATAATCGGTGTCGATGAGCGACCGACGCCGGCAGATGCCGTTCAGCACCACGGCCGCCGGACGCCAGGAGAGCGCTCTGAATGCCCACGAGGGGATGGGGCGCTCCGTCAGCAGGTGAAGCGACCTGCCGTTGGTGCAGAGATTGAGCGAAAACCTCTCCGCAATGGCGGCCAGGGACTTGCGAGTGTAGAACGAGACATGCTGGCCGTGTTCCAGGCCGTAGTACCACCACTTGTCGGGGGACGGCGGCGGATCGGGAACAAGTTCCGTGGTAAAGAGGATGTTCCGGGAGAAGCGTAGCATCTCGCCGATATCATCCAGGGGCGCAGGCAGGTGCTCGAACACCTCGAAGGCGGTCACCAGGGCGAAGGAGCCCTGGTCGGTATCACCGGCCTCGAAATCCTGGACGAAGAGGTTCTCGCAGTGTTTGTCCCAGCGGTAGAAGTCGTACCCCTTGTCGCGCATCATCCGGGCAAGGAGCCCGTACCCCCCCCCATAGTCGAGAAAACGAGCACCCCGGTCGAAAAAGGCGGTTATGACCGCCCCAGTCACCGTAGCGAGACGGCTGTTTCGCCGCACGAGCCCCACGTCGCTCCGCTTGATCGCCTCGCCGTAGGCCTCGTGGAGCCAGTAGGGCTCCCTGGCCTGGATGAAGCCACATGCCACGCACCGGAAGTAGCGGACCGGATAGCGTCCCAACATAGTGGCCCGGCCAAACTCGGCACTCCCCTGACCACAGACGACACAAGTCATGCGAGATCTCCAGAGGTCGACAGTGAGCAGAGCGTCAACCAACAGGAGAGCGGTACCTGCCCGCCAGAAAGACGTCCCTTCACGCCACGAAACTCGTTGCCCTGAAAATCATTCATCACCTCGTACCATTATCCCCAGCAGGAATTGACGATGTCCGTGATGAGCCGACGGCCTCCCCGCGACACAGGTGCAAAAACCGCTTCACAGACTTGACGACGGCTACGGTTCCACCCCAAAACCCCAAGGGCAGCCCGTACAAGGGGGGAATACCGGGGAGAAAGAAGGGACCGCCGGAGCAGCGCCGCGCTGGATTGCTCCATACCCACGCTGTTTAGGGCCAACCAACCGGAGCAGTAGCTGGTGAAGTCGGTCTGCAAGTGGTAAAGGGCCACCTGTCGGTATCCCACATATGACAAGCCATCCTGCTCGTGGATGCGACAGTCGCCCCCCCCGTCGGCCTGTTCGGCGAACCAGTCACCGGGGAACAATGGGTTCTGGATCCAGTAGAACCGGCTCCCGACCGCTTCAGCCGTCCGGGCCTGGGGGAGCCGTCCCGCGGCTACCAGGTACTCGATCAGATCCTGGTCCTCGAACCGTCCCGGCCCATAGGCACAGAGGTTATACCACTCACGATCAGGGCGTAGCGGTTCGGCTTTGAGCCGAAGGGCCTCCTGGAGGTAAGCCCCTCGATCGGCAAGCAGGCGGTCCAGCTCTGTCTCCCAGACGTCATACCAACTCGGATCATGAATAACCGTGAACGCCGGGCACCCCTGAAGGACAAAGGTCTTGCCGGTCACATCCCGGGCCAGTTCTGCCGGATCTGCCATCAACACCACGTCGCCGTCCAGATGGATGGCTCCGCTTCCCCCATGCTCCGCCACCAACTCCCCCAACACATTCCAGCGGAGGAACCAGAAGCGGGACGTGGTCTTTACAGCCCGAAGCTGCGGATGACGGGCAAGCGCCCGCGTCACCGCCACAGCCCCATCGACCAAGTGATAGCCGAGCCGTTCCAGCCCGGCCCGGTACGTCGGCGACAATCGGTCAAGCCCCTCCAGAAAACAGAGGACAATGCCGTTGGACCACCCCTGCTGTCGGAGGTGATGGCCGTGCCACGCCAGGGGAACCACCTGTTCGAAAGCCGCATCGTCGGCCGTAGTCCAGCAGAACTGCACAATAAGGGGCGCACTCATCCCCTCGCCTCCCCCCCGCGCAGCAGCCTGAAGAGGTCACGAAGCAGCAGCGCCCGGGACTGAATGACGAAGATCATCCTTGTCCGGCTGTGACATGCATTAATGAGATAGCCCGAAACAACTATCGCTGCCAACGTGGCCCAGGCTGCCCCGACCGCACCAAAGGCGGGAATGAGAACCAGGTTCAGCGCAACATTCAGGACGGCCCCCACGGCAGTGGCAACCAGGGAGAACATGGCAATGTTCTCTGCCGCAACCCAGTACTCTCGAACGTGCCCCATCATCACAAAGACGCTCGACAGGACATAGATGCCCAGGATCGGACCGGCTCCGGCATAGGCCTCGCCATAGAGGAGCGTTGCAATCGGCCCCGCAGCAACAGCCAGCGGCACCATGAAGCAGTAGGCAATGACGGCGATGGCATCAGTCATCTGCTGGAGCCGCCGCTGGTACTCTTCAGAACTTCCGGCGCGCGCCTCGACAATGGTCGGCAACAACGAATTCAACGTGAACAGGGGGACAAAATACCAGAACTCCGCCACCTTGACGGCGGCAGCGTAGACCCCCACCGCACGCCCGCCAAGCATCTGCCCGAGCATCACTTGGTCAATCCGGGAGAAGACCATGAGCATGAGGCCCCCAAAGACCAGTGGCCAACTGTCCCGAAGCAGACTCTTGACCCACCCTCCACGCACCCGGAGCGAGCCGAGCCCGCCGGCAGTCACATGGTAGGCGGCGGCGAGCCCGATTGCTCCCAAGAGTGTCTCGACGACGGCAGCCCAGGCAAAAGCCTCCAGGGGGGCACCCCACAGGATCAAGCCGACCTTCACCGCCGTAATGATCACGAACCCGGGCAGGTTTCCCAGCACCGTGATCCGTGAGCGGAGCTGGGACTGGAACCAGAAGTCGAAGGCCTCGCCCGCCTGAAATATCAGTCCAGCGGCAGCAATGGTCACCAGCAGGAGCATCTGCTGATCCCCCGGCCTCAGCAGTGCGATGGCGCCAACCGCCAGGGCGAATGCCACAAGCCCCGCTACCGTCTTGAGAAAAAGGGCCGTACCGAGTATGGCATCACGCTCGCCCGGGGAGCGAACAAAATCGCGGACCACGATGCCATACAGGCCGAGGTTGGCCACCGCCGCGAAGAGAGAAACAAACGCCACCGCATAACTGAACAAACCGAACTGCTCGGGCCCCAGGTACCGGGTAATCCAGACGGTGACCAGGAAACCGATACCCATCCGCATGGCCTTATCGAAGAGCATCCAGCCAGCGTTGCCGGCAACACGGCGTAGCGACCCGCTCCCTTCAAGGCGCCTGCGGAGAAAACCGGGAAGCCACCCCGGCAGTGATCGTCCCGTATCGTTCATACGGGGAACTCTCTCAGCAGCACTGATCTAGATACCAGGCATAGACAGAGGCGACACCCTCCTCCAGCCCGATCCGGTGCCGCCAGCCGAGGGAATGGAGCCGCGAGACGTCCGAGAGCTTGCGGGGAGTGCCATCGGGCTTGGTGGTATCGAAAACCAGCTCTCCCTCGTAGCCGACCACCCTTTTCACCAAGAGCGCTAGGTCGCGGATGGAAATTTCCTCGCCACTGCCGATATTGACGATGTCGTTCCCCTCGTGGCGCGCCATGAGGAAGAGGCTGGCGTCAGCCACGTCATCCACATGGATGAACTCCCTGCAGGGGGAGCCGGTCCCCCAGACGGTGACCGTCGAAGCGCTAGCCATCTTCGCCTCGTGGACCTTCCGGATCAGGGCCGGCAGGACATGGGACGTCTCCAGGTCGAAGTTGTCGTTGGGACCATAGAGGTTCGTCGGCATGGCCGAGATGAACCGGGTGCCGTGCTGACGGTTGTAGGAGCGGCAGAGGATGATGCCGGCTATCTTGGCCACGGCGTAGGGTTCGTTGGTGGGCTCCAGGGGGCCGGTCAGGAGGTATTCCTCCTTGATCGGCTGGGGGGCCATCTTCGGGTAGATGCAGGTGCTCCCGAGAAAGAGGAGCTTCGTCACGCCGAAGCGATATGCGCTGTGGATGACGTTCGCCTGAATCATCAGGTTGTCGTAGATGAAGTCGGCCGGGTAGCTGTTGTTGGCAACGATCCCCCCCACCCTGGCGGCGGCGAGGAAGACATACTCGGGACGCTCCCGCTCGAAAAAGGCGGCCACGGCAGCCTGGTCCCGCAGGTCAAGTTCGGCACTGGTGCGGAACAGGAGGTTCCTGTACCCGTCCGCTTCCAGCTTCCGGACGATGGCCGAGCCCACCAGCCCCCGGTGGCCGGCAACGTAGATACGGGCGGCTTTATCCATCGGCCCGCTTCTCCCGCTCGGCCAAGGCCAGGTCGGAATCGGTCATCATGGCCACGAGCCCCTCAAAGTCGGTCTTCGGGGTCCAGCCCAGGGCCTTGCGGGCCTTGGAGGAGTCACCCAGGAGGAGATCCACCTCGGCGGGACGGAAGTAGCGCTGGTCGATCTCGATCAGGATCTTTCCGGTTTTGGCGTCGATTCCCTTTTCGTGGACGCCACTCCCCTGCCACTCCAGGGGCATGCCGAGACGGGCGAAGACCTTCTCCGCAAAGAGGCGCACTGAATAGGTCTCTCCGGTGGCGATGACGTAGTCATCGGCCTCCTGCTGCTGGAGCATGAGCCACATGGCCTCCACGTAGTCGCCGGCAAAGCCCCAGTCCCGCTTGGCGTCCAGGTTCCCCAGGTAGAGCCGCTCCTGGAGGCCTGCCGCGATCCGGCCGGCAGCCCGGGTGATCTTGCGGGTAACGAAGGTTTCGCCCCGGCGGGGGGACTCGTGGTTGAAGAGGATGCCGTTGCAGGCGTACATCCCGTAGCTCTCCCGGTAGTTGACGGTGAGGTAGAAGGAATAGGCCTTGGCGCAGGCGTAGGGGGAGCGGGGGTAGAAGGGGGTGGTCTCCTTCTGGGGGGTCTCCACCACCTTGCCGTAGAGCTCCGAGGAGGATGCCTGGTAGAACCGGGTATTCAGCTCCGTCTCCCGGATCGCCTCCAGGATGCGGACCGTCCCGAGGCCGTCGATCTCGCCCGTGTACTCGGGAACGTCGAAGGAGACCCGCACGTGGCTCTGGGCACCGAGATTATAGATCTCGTCGGGCCGAATGTCGCGCAGCAGCTTGTTGATGGAGCTGGCATCGTTCAGGTCGCCGTAGTGAAGGAAGAGCCGGACGCCGGTCTCGTGGGGGTCCCGGTAGAGATGGTCGATCCGCCCCGTGTTGAAGGAGGAGGAGCGGCGGATCATGCCGTGGACCTCGTACCCCTTTGCCAGGAGCAGTTCCGCCAGATAGGAGCCGTCTTGTCCCGTGATGCCGGTGATGAGTGCTTTTTTCATCTATGATTCCTCCGTTATGGTCGTTTCATGGTTCCTGTTGCCGGCAAACGTCATGCCGACGGACTGCCACCCCTTAACCTTTCCGTCAATACATGAGGCAGAGAAACTTTGCAATGGGAAATCCGCGGGTTGGTCCCGCTCATCCTCACCGCCCCCGGCGGAGCATCCCCCGATAGAGTTCTTCCAACTGCTTCCCCCGAGCCTGCCATGAATGCTCCCCCTCGGCCCGCTGGCGTACAAGCCGCGCAAGCTCCCTGCGGCGCCTAGGATCGGCGGCCAAGTCCCCAATCCGCGCGGCCAGGTCCTCCGCATCACCGTAGCGGGCATAAACGCCGGTCTCCCCCAGAATCTCCCGGTTCACCGGCGTATCGAAGGCCAGCGTGGGAAGCCCGCAGGCCATGTAGTTGAAGAGCTTCCCGTTGGCCTCGGTGAGGGAGACCTTAGGGGAAACAGCCATATCCCCTGCCGAGAGGTAGGCCGGGGCCTTGCCGTAGTCGATGCGGCCGGTAAAGGTGACCATGTCGGCCACCCCCAACTCCCGGGCCTTCTCCCGGTACCCCTCCTCCGGAAACCCCATGACCAGGAACCGGACCGGGCGCCCCTGGGACTTGAGGATCACCATGGCCGACAGAAGCAGGTCGATGCCCTGGTAGCGGTTCAGGACCCCCAGGTAGACCACCAGCGGCACGTCGGGGGCGATGCCGAGCCTGCGGCGCACCTCGTCCCGGGGATACGGACGAAAGAACGCCGTATCCACCCCGTCCATGAGGGGAGTCACCTTCCGGGGAGGGACGCCCCACTTCCCGACGAGATCGTCCCGCCCGGAACCGGAACTGGTGACGATGGCATCGGCGTTGCGGTTGATCCACCCCTCAAGCCCCGCGAAGAACCGGTAGAGGAGCGACCCTTCCCGCGCAAAGCCATGGTCGGCCAGCTCGCCGGTGAGGCTCCCCTGGCAGTCGAAGAGCAGGGGAACGCCAAGGAGCATTTTCAGGAAGACGCCGAAGAATGCCCCTTCGTGCAGATGGGCGTGGATCAGGTCTGGCTTCATGCGCCGGGCGGCGCGCAGGGCGGTGAAGAAGAGGAGGATGTCCAGATAGGGCTTGTGCCACGAGGGGCCGGCCGCGAGCTTGCTGTACCAAGGGACGCGAACGGTGCGGTCCGTGGTGATGCCGGGCATGTCGCGCCCCAGGTGGTAGGTGGCAATCCGCACCTGGTGGCCGCGGGCCATGAGCGCCCGGGCCTCCTCGTAAATCCTGACGTGGCACCCCCGGTCGGCAAAAAACGGGGTTGGAGCCACCATGAGAATCTTCACGGCACCTTCCCCCTACCCTTCATCCAGGTTGATCTTCTCGCGGACCACGTAAATGGGTTTCCCCTGGGACTCGTGGTAGGTCCGGGCGTTCACCTCCCCCAGTAGCCCCAGGGCAATGAGCTGGACCCCGCCGAAGAGGAGGAAGGCGGTGACGATCAGGAGCGGATTGCGGTTCATGCTCATCCCCTCGAAGAACTTCATCCAGAGGGTGAGGCTCCCCGTGGCGATTCCGGCAATGATCGTGTAGATCCCCCACTTGCCGAAGAGCTGAATCGGCTTGGTGGAGTAGGAAAGAAGGAATTTCACCGTCATGAGGTCGAGGACCACCCGGGTCGTACGGGAGATGCCGTACTTGCTCGTGCCGTGGAGCCGCGGGTGGTGCCGCACCGGCAGCTCCGTCACCCGCGCCCCCACCTGGGAGGCCAGGGCCGGCACGAAGCGGTGCATCTCGCCATAAAGATTCACCCCGTCGAGCACCTCCCGGCGGTAGGCCTTGAGGGTGCAGCCGTAGTCGTGGAGATGGACCCCGGTCATGCGCGAGATGAGACCGTTGGCGAGGATGGAGGGGAGCCGGCGGTTGATGAAGGTATCCTGGCGGTCCTTGCGCCAGCCGGACACCACGTCGTACCCCTCGTCGATCTTCGCCAGAAGCATCGGGATGTCGGCCGGATCGTTCTGGAGGTCGCCGTCCATGGGGACCACAACCCTTCCGGTGGCCGCGTCGAAGCCGGCGGCCATGGCCGCGGTCTGGCCGAAGTTGCGGCGGAAGCGGATCACCTTCACCCGCGGGTCCCCCTCGGCGATCTCACGGAGACAGGCGAAGGAGCCATCGCTGGAGCCGTCGTCCACCAGGATCAGCTCGTAGTCGATGCCCGCGCCGGCCATGGCGGCGGTCACCCGCTCGTGGAGGTGGGGAATGTTTTCTTCTTCGTTGTAGATTGGTACGACGATGCTCAGGTCCACCAATAATAACCTCACTGAAGTCCCTTCTGCAGGGCAAGGCGCTTGTGAAGGGAGGGAAGATACAGCCGGATCCGGGCGGCTTCCTCGGGATATTCCATGGCGCCGAAGGAGGCGAAGAATTCATAGTTCTTCACCGCCTCCGCCAGATTGCCCCGACGCTCCTCGGCCTTGGCCAGCGTCAGGTATGCCCGGGTGTTGAAACGGTCGAGCCGAATTGCCTCCCTCGCATGCTCCACCGCTTTCCCGTAATCCCCGGTCAGCAGATAGCTCAACGCCACCGTTTCCCGCACCCACGTGGAGCCCGGGTTTACCGTGACCGCGTGCCGCCAGAGCGTATACTCGTTGCGCCAGTATCCGTTTTGTACCACGGTGAGCCCCGCAAACACAACCAGGACCATTCCTGTGCCGGCCATGAACAGACGGTTCGGCCATCGCTGCAGCAGCCCGGCCAGGACAAGGCCGATTCCGGGAAGGCAGAGGTACATGTAGCGGTCCGCCGCAAGATAGGAGGCGGGGATAAGGTTGGAAACCGGAAGCCACATTACGAGGAACCACCCGATGCCCAGGGAGACCAGGGGGAGACGGCGGCGGATCACCACTGCACACACTGCGGCGGCACCGAGCAGGGCCAGGGACAGCAGCGCCCACGGCTGCCAGAGACTTTCGGAGAGCTGGAAGGTATACTCCGGGGCCAGCCCCACCGGCAGGATGATCTTGGAGAGATAGAACCCGAAGGCCTTCATGGCTCCCGTGAAGAGGGGAATATAGCTCTGGGAGGCGCCGAAGCTGTTCTTGGAATAGACCGTCAGCAACTGCTCGGCCGCGAAATGCCCCCGGAAGCGGTAGACAAAGAGGGCACCAGCCGCGACGGCAACGGCTAGGGCGACAAGTGGCCTGCGCAGCAGCACCCTTTTGCTCCGCTCTACCATGAGCCATTCGTAGAGGACCGCCGCAAGCGGCAGTGTCACTGTGGTCTCGTTGGAAAGGAGTGCGCCTCCATAGGCCGCAAGGGCGCCACCCCACAGCAGAACACGGCGTGCACCACGCAAGGAAAAGCTCTTCACATAACAGAGCAGTGCGCCGAGGGAGAAAAAGAGCGCCAGCAGCTCCTTGCGGTGGGAAATGTTGGCAACGGACTCGGACTGGAGGGGGTGAACCAGGAAGAAAAGCGTGCCGAGCAGGGCAAAGGGAAGCTCTATACCGAGGGAGGAGAAGAGGAGGACCAACAGAAACCCGTTGACCCCATGCCAGCCCAGTTGCTGGATCCGGTAGCCTGCCGGCTTGTCGCCGAACAGAAGGTGCTCGGGAATATAGGTCAGCTCCCGCATGGGGCGGCCGGGCCGCGTGTTTTCCAGGAAGCCGTTCAGTGAATGGGCATCAGTGTTCTTCAAAACCACCGGCAGATCGTCATAGGTCCACTGATTGACAACAGTGTTCCCGAACACCGCGAGCGTGACCAGCAGCAGGAGCAGCAGCACAATGCCTTTGCGAGGCATGCTGGAGTGGTGCATCACCGAGCCTCCTGGGAATGGTCGGTCCACGGGGCGCCAAGGGACTTCACGAGACGAATCGAGATGCCGGCGCCCCCCCCGCTGTTTCGGACGAAGCGCGGCGCCGCCAGCCCCCTCGCGAACCCGAAACCATAGCAGAGGTGGAGGGCCGGATAGAGGATCATGAGCCAGGGGATCGCCGGCAAGAGCCTCTTCCCCGAAACCCCGGCCAGGGCAGAGACGATCACCGCCAGGCCGTAGACGCCGAGCGGCAGAAGAGCCGGCCACCACGGCAGCAGCGGCAGCATGAGCAGATAGGCGAAAAAGAGCGACGGAAGAAAGTCGACCACCGACCGTACCCCGGCGATTCTGGTTTGCTCCCCCCTGCCCCGGCCGTAACCGAAGAACTGGCGAAAGAACGCCCGCAAAGTCGGGCGCTGGCTTCGCTCAACGGCCAAATCGGGATCATGGCGGAGACCCAGCCCCCCCTTCGCTATGCGGTCCAGGAGCTCATTCTCCTCGTTGGGATAGAGCCGCTCGTCGAGCCCCCCCAGGGCAAGGAATATTTCCTTACGGAAGGCCAAGTTGCAGAGGATCAGCTCCCGCTCGCTCGTGGCCCGGGCCGGGCTGACCCGGCGGTAACGGTTGCGGGCTCCGCCCCCACCCAGGGGAGACGCCAGGGCAATGCCGACAGCCCGCTGGAAGAGCGTGTCTGTCTCGGGGGTGAGGGACGGCCCCCCCACGACCGCCACTGCGGGGTCGGCAAAGTGCCGTGCGGCACTCCGCAGGAAACCGGGGCCGGTCAACGAATCGTCGTCCAGGAAGTAGAGCACCTCGCCCTTGGCCTCGGCGGCAGCCAGGTTGCGCTGGCGGCTCGGTTGCCGCCCTTCGGCCACCAAGACCTCAAAGCGTTCTGCGGGGTAGTCGACACTCTTCCTGAGCCGCTCAAGGGCGCGCACGGCTCCAGCCGGCTTGACCGGGATGATTATGGTATAGGTAAGTGAATCGTCCATGATGACAAAAGAAAAAAACCGGGGTTAACCCGGTCTCCATGCATTGTTGAGGAAGAAAGGGAGACGAGGTCAGAACACCTTCTTCACGTTGGCTGACAACCGTTTCTCGATTATCCCCCCCCGCTCGTTTCTCCGTCCGTAACTGTAATTGAGGGAAGCCTGAAACTTTCTGAAAGTCAATGCCATTACCCCCTCATATGCCTGTTCTAACACGCCTTCCGGTTCGATAAAGGAAAAGCGGGAGGTGACCCCCAGGAGGAGGAACCTGACAGGATAGTACCGGGCACTGAGCGTAAAACGCTTGGCTGTTCCTTCGCTCATCACCCCACCGTTGATGGTGGTCGTTTTGTTATAATTGAATTCTTCGGAGATTTCCAGCGGTTTGGAATATACTCCCGCACGGCTGTAGAAGCTGTACGTCAAGCGCTGGACAAGATCGACATACTGGTAGTCGGTGCCGTCATGATCCTGTCGTTTGCTGAAGGTGTACTGCAACAGGTTGGCCAGAGACTTATCGGGCCTGTAGTCGATGGTCCCCCGGCTTTCAATGAGGTGATCCACTCCTCCCCCCACTGATCGCACCCAGAAGGAATTCTCCAGCGTTGTCGAGAAGGTCGGCGTTGAATAGTTGATGGTGTTACGGAGCGTGGTAAGAGAATCGGACGGTGCATTGTCGGGGGAAAGAAAATCCTGGGAAACGCCAAAGGAGACCTGGAGGCGCGGAAGAGGAATCCAGGCCACGTCAGCCGACGAGACCGAGCGGACGTATCCGTCAATTGTATTCCTGTTCCGGTCATAGAGGTCGGCGGCTGCCGATGATGAGACCGTCCCGCCGAAACCATTGTTTATCGTTATCTGGGAATTGGAATAGTTCTGAGGATTTTGCCCTGACGCTGCGGTCAGATTTTCACGAAAGGTGACGCGAACCGTCGGCCCCGGCACATAGCCGACCCTGAGCGTGGCATCATGGTTGGTGTACTGGCTGCTCCCCCTTACCCCATCGCCCCGGAAAACCTTCACGTCATAGCCGGCTGCCACGGTAAAGACATCGGAAAAACGCCTCGTACTGGCCGTTTCAATCCCCCCCTCAAGGGACAGGAGTTTCCCCTCCCGCGAGTCATTATGCTCGGCCTTCAGTGAAGGTGAAAGGGTAAACTGAGAACGTTTAAACATGGTGGCCCGGATGGCTCCGGAGATATTGGAGGTAGTATAAGGACGGCCAACCGGCGGCGTCACATCGGTTTCCTGGGAGTATACATTGGCGCTCCATTCGGCATCCTGCCCGGCCACTCCCGCTGCATAGAGGGGAATGCGCCGTTCAAGGGTTATCCCCAGATTATCCTTTGTCCTTGTGAACGACGAAAATGTCCGGGCCTGCCATGCCTTGCGTTCGGCAATACCGAAAAGGTTCAACTGGTACTCTTCAAAAGACGTGGTGACATCCTTTGACATTCGCTTGGTGTGCATCCCATCCGCCGAGATTTTGAGCCAGTTGGTCATGTCGATCCACCGGCGCGTCAGACTCTGGTCGACGGTACCAAGCTGAATCTGATTCTCTTCAAAGGAATTGAATGAATTGAGGTAATCTTCGAATTGAGTGGTGCGGTAGTGGAACCAGTTGTCCCGTTTATTGAGGCTTACGAAGGCAAGGCGCCGCAGCCGGGTGTCAATGGGGGTAAAGCTTTTCAGGTCGCGGTCGATCTCATCGCGGTAATCCAGCATGACAAGAGGTATATGGCGAAAGATCGCGTTGTAGCCGTTGGTCAGGCCGCTTTTGACCCCAAGCAGAAGAGTTGCACCGGTTATGATATGAGTACCGTTCTCAAGAGAGGTGACAAGCCCCGGTTGGGTCATGCCCGAACCAAGAGTTGTCAGCGTATCCCGATCCATTGTTATACGGCTCATGTCATAGCTGTAGACCTTGAGCTTGAGGGGCAGTTCCTGCGGATCGAGGTAAAACTCCCCCCGATAGAGAAGGTGCCCCCGGCTAAGAGAGAGACTCGTGTTGCCGAGGGGATCATCGGGGCGGCTCGGGTCCTTGATGGAAGTGTCGAAGGATCCCCACTCGTACCCCAGCGAAAGATCGTATCCTCCCATCCGCCCCTGGTACAGCGCCCCTTGGGTTGAATAGAGGAGAGAATAACGCTGATAGAACGAGGAGGCGTCAAGAACCTTCGCCCCCCCGGCTTCCGTGTCGGCCTTGACGTAGCCCAGTTCAGCCTCGCCGCTCAACCGGGCATGAGTCGTCCCGGGGAACAGGGCAATCATCAGGGCACCCAGCGCCGCAATGAGGATATTCCGTATGTGACTCTTCTCAACCGACATGGACAGTAACCCCTCTACGGGAGGGTAAAAAAAGAGGGATGGTGCGCCCATCCCTCACCAGACATGCATTACCGCACTCTACTTGTTATGGCAGGCGAGGCAGAGCTTGCTTCCTGCGTTGGTGGTCCGGAGAAATTTTCCGGTAGAGCCCGGGTCATGGACCGCGTGGCAGCTGCCGCACTCCAGATAGTCGTTCTCGCTGTTGGCCTTGAACAGCGGCAAAGGAGTTGTGAGCTGACCAACGCCACCGGAGGCATTCAGCTTGTGATCGCCAGTTACCGGCCAGATGCCGGAAGTGCCGCCGGAAACGGCTACCTTGAAGTTCACCGGGTGATCATCCATGAGGCTGTCGGTAACATCGTCGAGCAGTGCATTGCCGCTGGCAATCTTATCGGCTACGATGGTGCCGCTTAGACCGTTGCCGACCGTAATCCCCGTCGGGTTGTTGACCCTGCCGCCAAGGGCCTGGCCGTCATGGCAGCTCATGCAGAAGAGGGAAATACTGTCTGAGGTGAAGGTGTTGCGCGAGCCCTGGTGGTTCCGCATGGTCGGTGAGGAGTAAAACTTGAACGTCGTTGCGTCCGGGTTCGTCCTGTTCCAGAGGGGGATCGGTTTTGATGCATTATGCGGGGTGTGGCAGAAGACGCAGACCTGGTCAGTGGTGCTGTTCGGATACTTCGCGTTGGTACTACTGAGGTCGTGCTTGCTGTCCTTGATGCCGGCTGCCAGCGCCGTGCCCGCCACCACCGCCATGGCCACCGCCACCATGGCCGTTACTACTCGTTGCCTTTTCATCGTTGGTACTCCTTTCATGTGTAATATACGCATCCGCGTACTTTCTTTTCCTTCCTGCCCTGCAACTTGAAAAGCAAACAACATACCAAAAGCCTACACGCCTGTACTTTGGCCAATTTACGTGCCCTTTTGCCAGCTATTTCCAAGAGTCAACGGCAATTTATCCTTTGAATTCAAGACATCACGCCATCAGCAACGTACCGATTTGGGTTCCTGCGACAGTCGCAACTCAGCTATTTGACGGAATAATTTCGCGGCAGGAACTGCAAGAGGGGATATGGAGTGAAGTAACGTCGGACGGGTAGACCACGATGCGGCAGGAGAGGGGAAACAGGGTTACGGCCTACCATGGAAGTGAAGCCGTAACCCCGTGACAAAGGAGATGTTGTTTATTTATTCATTGCGGGACTTTGCCCCGGAAGGGGATACGAACTGAGCCTACTGTCGGAGATGTACTGAAAAACCTGGAATCTCATGTTCAACTGATCAACCACATAAATGACATCATTCTTGTCTATGTCGATCCCCTGGGGAATCAGAAATCCGCCGGGAGCGATCCGACCGCTAGATATTGCGGCATATTGGCCGCCGACCGTGAGGAGGTAATCGCCCTTTGAGTTGAAAATTACCATCTTGTGTCCCCGGCCGTCGGTTACGTAGATGTTGTCTTCGGAGTCGACCGCCACCCCCTTGAGGATTTGAAAATCGGCAAGTCCGTCGCCGCGGGTGCCAAATTTGCGCAGGAACTTGCCGTCGCTGTCAAAAACCTGAACACGGGCGTTCATCACGTCACCCACGACAATCTCCCCCTTGCTGGTGAGCGCAACAGGGAACGGGAAATTGAATTCACCGTCCCGCGCCCCCCTTTCGCCGAAATTGGCGATGAACATGCCGTCAAGGGAGAAAAGAACCACCTTGTGCCCCTTGCCATCTACCACGATGAGCCGTTTGCGGCCACTGTCCACGGCCAATCCGCCAGGCTGCACGACGTGCTTCTCAATATTGATTGAGCGCAAGGGATTTTCATTTTTGTCAAATACCATGACTAACTTCTTCTGCATGTCGGCAACATAGAGGTTTCCCTCATTATCCACCGTCAGAGCACCAACCTGCTTGAACATGCGAAGAGCATCGTTATCGGCGAGGAGGTGGACATCCGACTTGACAAAATCATACACCACGACCCCCCCCAGACCGGGATCGGTTACATAAACCTTCCCGTTGCCATCCGAGGCGATATCAAGCGGCTTCTTGAAGGCGAGCCCCTCATCCTGCCCGACAATGGCACCCATCACCTTGCTAAATCCCTGCTGGGGAAGATCGAGCCGATTGTGGTACGCATTGAGCCACTCCAAACGCGGCCGATCAGGCAAAGGCGGCCAGAAGAAACGTTCGTTTTTCACCTGCTGCCCGGCACAGCCGGCAAAGAGGGTGGCTGCGGCTGTCACTACGATAAATCTGCTGATGAATCTACTTGGTTTCATATTTTCTCCTCGCTCCATGAGACTTTTCACCTTATGAAGGTTTTGCTGGTCCGTCATCCTCGGTCCCCAGTCTCTATTCTATTTGTTATGACACATCTGACAGAGCATCATCCGGTCTTCGGCGTTATTAACGAAGAAATACCGCACATCCGCGGCATGGGGGTTATGGCATGAGATGCACGACATCTCCCGGCCGGTCTTTGGTGCCGACGGGTCCTTGACGCCACTCACCGGGTGCCCTGCGCCGCTGGTGGTGCGCACCACGTGGGGGGTTTTCTTGATGGACTCGTGGCACGACAGGCAGAGCTCGTTGATGGGGGCCTTCAGCTGGGCGTAATTGGCGCTGCCATGGGAATCATGGCAGACCTCGCACATCCCCCCGGCAATGGGGCCGTGGATGTACTTCCGCTTGGCGAACTCCGCCGCCTTGTCCCCGTGACACTCGTTGCAGAGGGCCGCCTCCCGCTTGGTTACCGCGTATCGCGGGGTGGCCTTCTCCTTGTGGCAATAGACGCAGGAGTAGGTGCCCGCCGGGCCGTGGACAAATTTCACGTCGAGCATCTTCCGGTGGCACCCGATGCAGGGGTTTTCCTTGGCCAGGGTGCTCAGAAGCTGGGCCGGCGTGGGCTCCATGATGTGGCACCCGACACATCGCGCCTCCAGCTCGGGGAGGTGAAACAGGTACGGCTTGAACTCGGGGGGAACGGTCGTCTGGTCGCCATGGGGCGCGAAGTAGATCTGGGCCTGGACCGACTCTGCCCGGTTGTTGCCGATGAAGGTTTCGACAGTTACTTCGTTGCGCCCCCGGTCCCATACCGGCTGGACGATGAGGATATCCTGAAACGCCCGGCGATACTCGGGCGAGCCGACCACCAGAAGATCGCCGGCAACCCCGTTCACCCCGATTCTGACCCCGGTAATCTCGGCGCTGTTCAGCTTGAGGATCAGGTGGTTGGAGCGCTCGACCCAGGTATTCGGCGCAGGGTAGATGAAGGTGACCGCACCGAAAGCCGTTGTGGCCGCACCGATCAGCACTGCGGCCATTATTGCGATTATCCCCCTGCGGGACATGGTTCCTCCATCACATCAACTACGGATTTCTGACCGCACGGAGCCGGTCGTAGGATTTGGGCTTATGGCACCCTGCCACGCAGGTACCGCCGGTATCAGTCTTGGTGTAACGGATGGGAATCTCCCAACTCCCGAAGCCGGGAATCCTCTCCTTGATGAGCCGTGCCTGCCGGGCAGCATGAGGGTCATGACACGTCTTGCACGAACGCCCCTTGTCAGCCTTGTTGATGTGGAGATGGTGCAGGTTGTGGTCGCCATTGCGGAACCCGGTAATGGTGTCGGTGCGCCGGTCCTGAGCCAATTCCTTTGTGTGGCAGTCGAAGCAGAGGGCAAAGTTCTCCTGGGCGTAGGGAAGATAGAATGGCGCCGGAAACGCGTTTTTCAGAATCCCGGGAAAGGACGAGCCGTGGGGGGCGTGGCAGTCGGTGCACCCACCCTCAGCCACCGGCCTGTGAATTGACACACCCTGTGTCATTTTTTTGTCGTGGCAGATAAAGCAGAGCCCGGCACCACTCCCCCGGAGGAGCGCACGGTTGTCGGACTGATGGGGATCGTGGCACCCGAGGCAGGAGCCTTCTGCCACCGGCGCATGCCGATGCATTGCCTTTAACTTCTCCGCCTCGTGACAGCGGAAACAGAGCTCCGCGCCTTCGGCCTTGAGCATCATCCGGAAGGGAGACTGGTGAACATCATGACAATCGAGGCATCCACCGGAGGCAACGGGGGGATGGACCACCTTCCTGGTCGCCTTGCTCTCGTGGCAGACTTCACACAGTTTAGCCCCTTCGGCGGCCAGCCGAAAGGCTCCGCGCTGCTTTGGGTGTTCCAGTCCGGTGGGGTTATGGCAGGCGATACAGTCGTCGGAACCCACGGGCCCATGCACGAACTCCTCCCGCACCTTGCTTTTGTGGCAGCGGGTACCACAGCCGTCGGGCACACCCGGCAAGGGAGAGGCGGCTGCAAAGCCCGGCACCAGCAGAAGCCAGAAAGCGACCATGCTCAGGGATAGGAATAGTGGGGAAGATGTCATAGAATCGTCAGCTCGGCTCCGGGAAACGCTCTCAATGAAGTTTCCAAGGGATGAAAACCCACGCCTCGCTAGATATGCAAAATGACTGCCGCCCCACCGCGCGACACAAAAAACCCGGCCTGCGGAATGCCGCGGGCCGGGTTACAGGAATCGGTTCCCGATGGGATGCTACCCCCCGCCACCGTAACTGTGGAGACCGGAGAGGAGGAGGTTGACCCCAAGGTAGCAGAAGATTGTTGCCGCGAAGCCTACAATGGAGAGAACGGCAGCCTTCTTGCCGACCCACCCGCGGGTGAAGCGGGCGTGGAGAAAGGCCGCGTAGATAAACCAGACGATGAGGGACCATGTTTCCTTCGGGTCCCAGCTCCAGTAGGTGCCCCAGGCGTAGTTGGCCCAGGCGGCCCCGGTAATGATGCCGAGGGTGAGGAGCGGAAATCCGATGATAATAGCCTTGTAGTTCAGGTCGTCGAGGATCTTGATCGAGGGGAACATGGAAATGATGCCCCCGGCCTGTGTAGTGCCAGCCGAATCCTCCTTCCCCGCCTTGATCAGGTACATGATGGAGATGCCGCAGGCCACCGCGAAGGCAGCATAGCCCAGGAAGCAGGTAATGACATGATAGAGGAGCCAGTTGCTCTGGAGGGCAGGCACCAGCGGCTGGATGCCGCTTTCCATCCCCAGCTGCGCCCAGGCCATTCCAAGCAGGGCAAAGGGGACCACGAAGGCGCCCACGACCCGGTACTTGTACTTCAGGTCGATGATCCCGAAAATGAGGATGATGGTCCAGGCAAAGAAGACCACCGACTCGTAGAGGTTCGACAGGGGGGCATGCCCCATCCCCATGTCGTAGGACTCCTTCCACCGGAGCAGGATCGCTGCCGTATGGACGATGAACCCAAAGTAGGAAGCGAGGCTCCCGGCAAGTCCCACATGTTTGCTCTTCACCGCCAGGAACGTAAAGAAGGCGAGCATGGAGATCAGATAGGAAAAGGTTGCGATATTGAACAGCATGGAACTGGTCATTGAGTGGTCCTCCGCCCTGTTACTGTTGTTTCAGTTTGTCGACCAGCGCGTCGAAGGCAAGCTGGAAGCCCGGCTGGTTCTTGTTCGCGCTGCCGCCAAGGGTGACGTGTCCCTTGCGCACCCGGATCCAGACCCTCTTGTGGGACATGAAAAACGCCATGCAGCAGCCGATGACCATGAGGGAACAGCCGGTCCAGACGACCCAGACCCCCGGGTCCTTGGCCACCTGGAGCCCGGTGAACATCTTCTCGTCGGACCCGTCGTAGGTGAAGATCAGATCGGCACCCCGTTGCGCGTCGAACTCGGGGTAATTCTGGAACACGATGAAGGCCTGGGGCTCTCCGCCCCCCTTGGGGGTCACCTCGATGCGCGCAGCCGCTCCCCGGAACTGGGGAACGAACTGGCTCACCTCCTGGGCAGCCTCCAGGACCTGCATGGAGGAGCCGTCGGGGAGGAGCTTCCGCTCCCCCTGGTGGAGCGAGAGCTTCACCGGCGCGCCACCCTTGCGCTCGCGGACGGTGAAGTGATAGAGCCCCCCTTCGCCCGCCGGGCCATAGCTCGACTGGTAGAAGGTGATTCCCTTGTAGGTGAGCGGATCGTTGACGATGATCGGCCGCTTGTCGACCACCACCTGGCCGCCGTCGATGACGGTCAGGAGGCTCTTGAACTCCTTGGGGGCACCGGTGTCGTAGAACGTCACCGCGAAGTCCTCGCACCGGACGGTGAAGCCCAGCTCAATGGGCTTCTGGCCGGAGCGGCTGTAGACGACCGACGTGCCGGTCCCCTCGACGATGTTGACGTAGGCCTTGTACCCGAAGAACGAGCCCAGGAGGGCGCCGATGAAGATGACTATGATGCTCAGGTGGACCACATAAACCCCGAGCCTGCTGTAGGGAGTCTTCTGGGCGAAGAGGTGGAACTCGCCTTCCCGCTCGGTTACCACCGGCTCGGCGAACTCCCCCTTGAGAAACGCCGTCATCTTGTCCCGAAGCGATGCCGCATCGCCGTTCATCTTGAAGTCGTGGGTAAGGCCTAGGGTCTTCTCGAAGTTGTCATCCATGACCAGGGTCGGCTCGGAGATCACCTTCCAGACCCGCGGCAGACGCTTGATGGAGCAAGCCACGATGTTGACCGTAAAGAGATAGAGGAGCAGGATGAACCACCAGGAGTGGTACATGTCGAAAAAGCCGAGGGCCTGATAAATCTTGTGCTTGCCATCGCTGATGGTCTGCAGATATTCGGGGGGGGGAGTCCCCTGCGGAATGACCGTACCGATGATCGACGTGGTCGCCAGCATGATGAGAAGAAAGATGGCGAGCTTGAGAGAACAAAAGAAATCCCACAGGGCCTGTAAAAAGCCGCGATTGCTGGTTGTCAACGTAACACTCCCGGATTTCCATGGATTTTTGTCAAAAAAAATGTCCTCGCGGACGTTTTTCATTATAAGCAAAGATCGCGTAAAAAAACAAATATTTAATTTTTTCTCATGCAAAATCACCACAAGAAAAAGGGATAACAAAATCTTGTTACCCCTTTCCGTTACTGCATCAATGCCGTTTGGTTACGACATTACTTCTTGTGGCAGTCGCCGCACTTGGTCGGCCCCTTCTTCATCGTCTCATGGCAGCCTTTGCAACCCTTGGCACCATGGGCCCAGTCCTTGCCAAAGCCCTCGATCTTGCCCGGGCCCTTCTCGTGGCACTTCTTACAGTCGCCCACCACTTGCTGGTGCTTCTTGTGCGGGAACTTCACATCCCCGTTCTTGGCCTTGAAGGCGATGTCGTCGGCGGCAATGGCAAGGCCGGCGCAGAAGACGGACAGGGCGAGAGCAGCGATGATTCTTTTCATTGGTGTACCCCCTATTGCTTTGATGAATTGGTAAAAAACGCCAAAAACATATACAGGAGCGCTCCGGTTTGTCAAGGGGAAATCCGTATACCGCGAGACCGCAACCCCTGCAATTACCGACACTTAATGTACTACAACTAACCCCTCCCCAGCCGTTCCTGAAGGGCCTTGTCTTTTGCCTCCACCTCATCTGCCATGGCCTGCTTATGGGCATGGAGCTTCACGGTGAGCGAAGGGTCGCCGAGGGCGATGATCTGCGTGGCCAGAAGTCCCGCATTCTTGGCCCCGGCCTTGCCGATGGCCATGGTGGCAACGGGTATTCCCCCCGGCATCTGGACCATGGCATAGAGGGCATCGACGCCGTTGAGGGCCCCGCCGGGGATCGGCACGGCGATTACCGGCAGAACCGTATCCGCGGCAATTACCCCTGCCAGATGGGCAGCCATGCCGGCGCCCGCAATGATTGCCTTGACCCCTCTGTCCGCGGCGCCAGAGGCCAGTGCCCCTGCCTTCTTGGGCGAGCGGTGGGCCGAGGCGACACGCATCTCCCACGTCACGCCGAACTCGTCAAGAACCTTCGCCGCCTCTTCCATGATGGAGATGTCCGAATCGCTCCCCATGACGATAAGTACCTGTGGACCGTTCACGAAATATCCTCCTTTACCGTTTCAGGGCCTTGGCCCCGATATCCTTGCGGAACTGGACCCCGTCCCAGCAGATCCTGCCGACCCCCTGGTAGGTCCGGTCGATGGCTTCCTTCACGGTAGTTCCGAGGCCGGTAACCCCCAGCACCCGCCCCCCCGCGGTAACGACCGTCCCGTCCTTCGCTGCGGTGCCGGCATGAAATACGTAGAGGTCCTCAATGGCGGCGGCTGAGTCGAGCCCCCGGATCTCGTCCCCCTTCCGGTAGTCGCCCGGATACCCCCCAGCAGCCATGACGACACAGACGGCCGCCTTGTCATGCCACTCGATGGCGACTCCCGACAGGTCACCCTTCGCCACGCCGAGGAGCACCGGCACAATGTCCGACTTCATCCGCATGAGGAGCGGCTGGCATTCGGGATCGCCGAAGCGGGCATTGAACTCCAGCACCTTCACGTCGCCGGCGTTGATCATGAGCCCCGCGTAGAGGACCCCCCGGTAGGGGCGCCCCTCGGCCGCCATGCCGTCCACGGTCCGGCGCATCACCTCGGTCATGGCGAATTCGTGGATAGCGGGGGTAACCACCGGTGCGGGCGAATAAGCCCCCATGCCGCCGGTGTTGGGCCCCTGGTCGCCGTCGAAGACCGCCTTGTGGTCTTGGGCGCTGGCCAGGGGAATGATCTGCTTGCCGTCGGTGAAGGCAAGGAACGACGCCTCCTCCCCCACGAGGAACTCCTCGATCACCACCCGGGAACCGGCTGAGCCGAAGGCGTTGCCGGAGAGCATGTCGTTCACCGTTGCCACCGCCTCGTCGCGGGTCTGGGCAATGATGACCCCCTTGCCGGCGGCGAGCCCGTCGGCCTTGATGACGATGGGGATTCCGACCTTGTCGATGAAGGCGACGGCCGGCTCCACCTCGGTGAAGACGTCGTAGGCGGCCGTGGGGACGCCGTACTTCTTCATGAGATCCTTGGAGAATGCCTTGCTCGCCTCGATGATGGCCGCGTTCCTCCGGGCACCGAAGATCAGAAGGCCGTGCTCCTCGAAGAGATCCACGATCCCGAGGGAAAGGGGAAGCTCCGGCCCCACCACCGTCAGGCCGATTTCCCTCTCCCTGGCAAAGGCGAGAAGCCCGGGGAGGTCATCCACCGCCAGGGGGACGTTCTCGGCAATGGTGCCGATGCCGGGGTTCCCCGGGGCGCAGTAGACCTTTTCAACCAGGGGGGACTGGGCGATTTTCCAAACGAGGGCATGCTCCCGCCCTCCACCGCCAACAACAAGAACTTTCATGGATACTCTCCTCGAATCAGTGTCTGAAATGCCGCATCCCCGTAAAGACCATGGCCATGCCGTGCTCGTCGGCAGCGGCGATCACCTCGGCGTCGCGCATGCTCCCGCCCGGCTGGATGACCGCCGTGATCCCCACGGCGGCGGCATTGTCGATGCCGTCGCGGAAGGGGAAGAACGCATCGGAGGCCATGACCGCCCCCTGCACCTGAAGCCCCGCGTGCTCCGCCTTGATAGCGGCGATGCGGGCCGAGTTGACCCGGCTCATCTGGCCGGCTCCCACGCCGATGGTCATGCCGTCCTTGCCGTAGACGATGGCGTTGGACTTCACGAACTTGGCCACCCGCCAGGCGAACTGGAGGTCGATCATCTCCTGCTCCGTGGGCTGGCACTTCGACACCACCTTCAACTCGGCCGAGAGGGCCAGGTCGGTGTCCTGAACCAGGAGCCCGCCGTTCACCCGCTTGAAGTCGAGGCGCTGGGCCGGCTGGGCGAGCCACATGCCGCACTCCAGGAGCCGGACGTTCTTCTTGGCCGCCACCACCTCCACGGCCCCCGGAGAAACTTTAGGGGCGATGATCACTTCCACGAACTGGCGGTCACAGATGGCCCTGGCCGTCTCGGGGTCGAGCTCGCCGTTGAAGGCGATGATGCCGCCGAAGGCGGACTCGGGGTCGGTGGCGTAGGCCCGGTCGTAGGCCTCCAGGAGGCTCTTGCCGATGGCCACGCCGCAGGGGTTCGCGTGCTTCACGATGACGCAGGCGGGCCCCTCGCTGAACTGCTTCACGCACTCCAGGGCCGCATCGGTGTCACCGATATTGTTGTAGGAAAGCTCCTTTCCCTGGAGCTGGCGCGCCGTGGCCACCGACGCCTCCTGCACCTGCCGCTCCACGTAGAAGGCGGCCGACTGGTGGGGGTTCTCGCCGTAGCGCATCTCCTGGGCCTTCCTGAATTGAAGGGTTATGGTGTCGGAATAGGCGGCGACTCCCTCGCCGGTCCGGGCGCCGAGCCAGTTGGAGATGGCGCCGTCGTAGGCGGCAGTGTGCTGGTAGACCTTCACCGCCAGGCGGAAGTTGGTCTCTTTCGCGACTGATCCGCCGGATGCCTTCATCTCGTCAAGGACCGTCCGGTAGTCGGCCGGGTCCACGATGACCGTCACGTCGGCGTTGTTCTTGGCCGCGGAACGGAGCATGGTGGGGCCGCCGATGTCGATGTTCTCGATGGCGTCCTCAAGGGTGCAGGCGGGGTTGGCCACGGTGGCCTCGAAGGGGTAGAGGTTCACCACCACCATGTCGATGGGGAGGATGCCGTGCTCCTTCATGGTGGCCACGTGCTCCGGATTGGAGCGCATCCCCAGGAGCCCCCCGTGGACCTTCGGATGGAGGGTCTTCACCCGGCCGTCGAGCATTTCGGGGAAGCCGGTGTGCTCGGAGACGTCCTTCACCGTCAGGCCGGCGTCCCGCAGCAGTTTGGCGGTGCCGCCGGTGGAGAGGATCTCGACGCCGTAGCCGGCCAGCTCCTTGGCGAACTCCACGATGCCGGTCTTGTCGGAAAGGCTGATAAGCGCACGGGTAATCTTTGCCATGGGTCACTCCTTAAATATTGAATGGTGGATCAGTCAGATTGTATGCGGGAAATTGATGTGCTGCAGAAAGTGCTTCTCGAAGGCGGGGGTGCCGGAAAGCGGTATGACGCGGATCGTTCCGGCAAGAAGGTCAACCGCCGCAAGCCCCCCGGGAGCAAGGAGCGCGCGCTCGACGCCGCACAGTGCCCCCTCCCGGACGAAACTCGTCGTTTGTACCATGTTTTCCGTGAAGACTCCAAGGCTTTTTAGGCTGGCCGGATCGAGAACAGCGCCGAATGAGCCGGTCAGGACCACGCTCCCCACATCCCCGCTTCCGATGCCGGCCCGGTCGAAGAGAACCTCCATCCCGGCCCGGATCGCCCCCTTGGCCAGCTGCACTTGGCGGATGTCCTCCTGGGAGAGCCATACTGTCCTCTTCGCGTCACGATGGAGCACGAAGGCCGGCTCACCTCCCCTGACCGTCACCCGGTTACCGAGGCTCGACGGGATCTCCTCCGGCGGCAGGAGCCGGCCGGTGGGGTCGATGATCCCCTTATCGAGGAGGAGCGCGATCGTCGCAAGGACACCGGAGCCGCAGATACCGGTCGCAGGCTTCCCCCCTATGGTGGTGAGGACCAGCCGCTCCCCTTCCAGGGCCACGCCGCTGATGGCGCCGGGGAGGGCTGCCATGCCGCACGCCAGGTTTCCCCCCTCGAAGGCGGGACCGGCGGCGGCGGATGTGGCGAGGAGCCTGTCGCCCACCGCCAGGGCAATCTCGCCGTTGGTTCCCATATCGAGGTAAAGACAGGGATCGGTGACTGAAGACCGGAGATTGGCAACACCATGAAGGAAAGCGACCGTATCACCGCCCACGAAGCCGCCAGGGAGGGGAAAGAGAAACACCTCGGCCGGCAGATCCCAGCCGACTTCGGCGGCGGCAACGGTTCTCCCGGCGGTGAAAAGGGGGCGGTACGGAGGGAAGGCGAGGGAGGTGAGCAGCAGGTCAAGAAAGAGGTGCTCCATGGCGGGATTGCCGGCCACCGCGATAGTGACAAGATGCTCCGGGAGCTTCCCGGCGCTCACCAAAAGCTCGTCGGCGAGACGGCGGATCTCCCTGCGGACCAGTTCGGCCATCCGGTGCCGGGCATCTCCAGAGCGGCAGGCGGCGTCGAGACGCGAGACCACGTCGGCGCCGAACTCCCGCTGGGGATTGAGGCTGCCGGCCACAGCAAGGCGCTCGCCGGTGACCGTGTCGACGAGGGAAGCGGCAAGGGTCGTAGTGCCGAGATCAACGGCGATGGCGAGCCGATTAGACGATGGCAACGGCATGCTCCCCTTGGGGGAGAATCTCCCCCACGGCGACGGCGAAGAGCCCCCGGTCACCGGCCGCGGAGAGGAAGCAGTCGGCGGACTTTGGCGCAAGGGCAATGAGGAGCCCGCCAGAGGTCTGGGGATCGAAGAGGGGGATGAGCCGGTCTCCCGCTGCTGAAGGAAGGGAAACGAAGGGGGCGTAGTGGTCACGGTTGCGGTAGCAGCCGGCCGGCACGAGGCCGTCGGCCACCAGCTCCATGACTCCCCCCATGAGCGGGACGGCGTCGAGGGCAATTTCGAGGGTCACGCCGGCTCCCCGGGCCATCTCGCAGGCATGACCCACCAGGCCGAAGCCGGTCACGTCGGTGCAGGCGGACGCCTCGCACTCGAGCATGAGCCCTGCCGCGGCCGCATTCAACTCCGTCATCCAGCGGATTGCCTCGTCCACAACGGCAGCGGAGACCATGTCGGCCTTGATGGCCGTGGAGACGATACCCGTCCCCAGGGGCTTGGTGAGGAGGAGCCGGTCGCCGGGGCGGGCCGTGCTGTTGCGAACCACCCGCGAAGGGCTGATGAGTCCGGTGACCGAGAGACCATACTTCAGTTCATGGTCCTCCACCGTGTGCCCCCCCACGAGACAGGCACCCGCCTCCCGCACCGCGTCGAGGCCGCCGGCCATGATGTCGGCCAGGACCTGGCCCGGCAGGGTGCAGGCCGGGAAGAAGGCCAGGTTCATGGCGGTCACCGGCCGCCCTCCCATGGCGTAGACGTCGGAAAGGGCGTTGGCCGCCGCGATCCGCCCGAAGGTGAACGGATCGTCCACCAGCGGCGTGATGATATCCACCGTCTCCACCAGGGCAAGCCCCTCCCCTATCCGGTAGACCCCCGCGTCGTCGGCAGTCTCCGGCCCCACGAGGAGGTTCGGGTCGTCCCCCTTACCCAGGATGCCGCTCAGTGCGTCCTCCAGGCCCGCCGGGCCCAGTTTGGCCGCTCAGCCGGCTGCTTTAACGAGAGATGTCAGCTTGATCATCATAGTCACCGGGTCGCGTTGAGGTATATCCGCGGCACCCGCTTGCTGATACCGCAGAAGATTTCGTAGGGGATGGTGCCGGCCCGGGCGGCCAGCTCCTCGGCCCGCACGCAGTTCCCCTGCCGGTCGCAGCCCAGGAGCGTCACCTCGTCCCCCACGGCCACGTCGGAAATTGAGGTCACGTCCACCATGATCCAGTCCATGCAGACGGTCCCCACCACCGGGGCCCGCTTCCCCCGGATGAGGACCTCCCCCTTGTTGGTCAAGGCCCGGCTGTAGCCGTCGGCGTATCCCACGGGAACGCTGGCGATGAGGCGCCGGTCAGGGGCCGTGTAGCGGCGGGCGTAGCTGATGCTCGTGCCGGGCTCCACCCATTTCAGCATCGCCACGGTGCTCCGCAGCCGCATGATGGGGCGAAGGTCCATCTTCCCCTCGAAGTCCCCGGACGGAAGGGCCCCGTAGAGGACGATGCCGGGCCGGACCAGGTTGCAGAAGGGGAGCTCCATGCCGAAGGCGGCGGCGCTGTTGGCGATATGGACGTAGCGGGGGTCAAGCCCCAGGGAGCGGGCCTCGGCAACGGCCTGGGCAAAGGTGGCGGCCTGGCGCTCCGAGTAGCGGCGCCCGTCCTCGTCCAGTTCGTCGGCGGAGGCGAAGTGGGAGATGATCCCCTCCAGTTCCACGGAGCGCATCTCCCGCAGTTCCCGGAAAAAGACGGGGGCTTCGGCGGCGGCGATTCCGAGCCGCCCCATGCCGGAGTCGATCTTCACGTGGATCTTCGCCTTGCGGTAGAGGCGGGAAGCGGTGTCGTTCAGGGCCCGCGCCTGTTCGATGGAAAAGACGGCGGTGGAGAGGTTGAAGCCGACGCACTTGCGCTCCTGCCCTGGGTAGACCCCGCCAAGGATCACCACCGGCCGGTCGATGCCGCTCTTGCGGAGCTGGATCCCCTCGGCCAGGAACGCCACGCCGAAGGCGGTCACCCCCAGGGATTCCAACTCCCGGGAGATGTCCATGAAGCCGTGGCCGTAGGCGTCGGCCTTCACCACCGCAAGGATCCCGCATCCGGCGGGGATGGAGCGCTGCACCAGGGCGAAGTTGTGGCGCAGGGCGGCAAGGTCGATCTCGGCTATGGTGGGGCGGCTGTCCATGCCCCTTTTCCTACCACTTCCCGCCGGTGGTGTAAAGATGAAAACCTCATGGGGTCAATGGGTTAAATCCATTGACTTAACGGGAAAATTCAGTTAGCTTTGTCTGCAAAAAACAGCCTGCTGGGGGAGTTCTTCGAGAACTGAGACGGGCCCCGCCCGAACCCTTACCACCTGATCCGGGTAATGCCGGCGTAGGGAAGCGGCCAGAGACCTCGTTACCTTCGTTGAGTTCTGGGACCGTGACCACTGTCACGGTTTTTTTGTTTGGGAGATTTATTCATCCATGAGCAGCAACGGCCACACGCTCCGGCTCGTCGTAAGCCGTGACAAGCAGCACTCGGCCATCCGGGGGCTGTACCTGGTCACCGACCAGGGCGACCGCCTCCTGGAGCGGGTCGATGCGGCCATCGACGGCGGCGCCCGCATCGTCCAGTACCGGAACAAGGACCGGGACCGGGGGAAACGCTTCGCCCTCGGCGAGGAGCTCCAGGAACTCTGCCGCCGCCGGGGGGTGATCTTCATCGTCAACGACGACCTGGAGCTGGCGAAACAGCTCAAGGCCGACGGCCTCCATCTGGGGCAGGAGGACGGCGATCCCCGCGCCGCCCGGCGGGAACTGGGCCAGGGCAAGCTCATCGGCGTCTCCACCCACAGCCTGGAGGAAGCCCTGGCTGCCCAGGCCGCGGGGGCGGACTACATCGGCTTCGGCGCCATGTTCCCCACCCGGAGCAAAGATATCGAGCACCTGGTCGGGCCTGAGTCCCTTGCCGCCATCCGCAACCAGATCACGATCCCCATCGTCGCCATCGGCGGCATCACCCGCGACAATGGCCCGCGAGTGGTTGATGCCGGAGCCGACGCCCTGGCGGTCATCTCGACGGTCCTTTCCCATCCTGATCCCACCCTGGCGGCCATGGAGATGGGGCTTCTCTTCAACCGGCGCGTGGCCCATCCCCGGGGGGCAGTCCTCACCGTGGCGGGAAGCGACTCGGGGGGCGGGGCCGGCATTCAGGCCGACCTCAAGACCGTGACCCTGCTGGGGAGCTATGGCTCGTCGGTCATCACCGCCCTCACCGCCCAGAATACCCGCGGGGTCTCCGGCATCCACGGCGTCCCCCCTTCCTTCGTGGCCGAACAGCTCGACGCGGTCCTGTCCGACATCCCCGTGGACACGGTGAAGACCGGCATGCTCTTTTCCGCCGAGATCATCGCCACCGTGGCCGACAAGCTGGCCGAGTACCGGAAACGGATCGTGGTGGTGGACCCGGTCATGATCGCCAAGGGGGGCGCCCCCCTCATCGACCGGGGGGCCATCACGACCCTCAAGGACCGGCTCATGCCCCGCACCTACCTTCTCACCCCCAACATCCCCGAGGCGGAACGGCTTACGGGCCTCACCATCGCCGACGAAGAGGGAATGCAGGAGGCTGCCCGGCGACTCTATCGGCTCGGTGCCCGCAACGTCCTCGTCAAGGGAGGGCATCTGGTGGCCGGCGATGCGGTCGACATCCTTTTCGACGGCTCCGCCTTCCACCGCTTCACCGCCCCCCGCATCCTCAGCAAGAACACCCACGGGACCGGCTGCACCTACGCCTCGGCCATCGCCACCTTCCTGGCGCAGGGCGAGCCGCTTCGGGAGGCCATCGGCCGGGCCAAGGAGTTCGTCACCGCGGCAATCCGCCTGGGCCAGCCCCTGGGGCGGGGACACGGGCCGGTGAACCACCTCCTTGCCGCGGAGGAAGTAAGGGACCGGGGACCGGAGACCGGGGACCGGTAAAACGTTTCGTTCATTCAAACCAAGGAGTATCAGCACATGGCTACGACACAACTGGAATATGCCCGCCAGGGGATCATCACCGACAAGATGAAGGAAGCCGCCCTGGCTGAAGGGGTCTCCCCCGAATTCATCCGCGACGGCATCGCCGTCGGCACCATCATCATCTGCCACAACATCAAGCACGGCAACGGCCGCCCCCTGGCCGTGGGGAAAGGGCTCCGCACCAAGGTGAACGCCAACATCGGCACCTCGGCCGACGACACCGACATTTCCAAGGAGCTGGAAAAGGCCCGCGTTGCAGTGCACCACGGCGCCGACGCCATCATGGACCTCTCCACCGGCGGCCCCGTCGACGATATCCGCCGCGCCATCATCGCCGAGACCAGCGCCTGCATCGGAAGCGTCCCCCTCTACCAGGCGGCCCTGGACGCGGTCCGCACCAAGAAGAAGGCCATCGTCGACATGACCGTGGACGACATCTTCGAGGGGATCATCAAGCACGCCGAGGATGGCGTCGACTTCATCACCGTCCACTGCGGCGTGACCCGCTCCACCGTGGAGCGAATGAAGAACGAAGGACGGCTCATGGACGTGGTTTCCCGGGGGGGCGCCTTCACCGTGGAGTGGATGGCCTACAACAACTGCGAGAACCCCCTCTTCGAGCACTTCGACCGGCTCCTGGAAATCACGAAAGAGTACGACATGACCCTTTCCCTGGGTGATGGCTTCCGACCCGGCTGCCTGGCCGACGCCACCGACCGGGCCCAGATCCATGAGCTGATCATCCTGGGCGAACTGACCCAGCGGGCCCAGGCCGCCGGGGTCCAGGTGATGATCGAGGGGCCGGGCCATGTCCCCCTCAACCAGATCGAGGCCAACATCCTCCTCCAGAAGCGGCTCTGCCACGGGGCGCCCTTCTATGTCCTGGGCCCCCTGGTCACCGACATCGCCCCGGGCTATGACCACATCACCTGCGCCATCGGCGGGGCCATCGCCGCCTCGGCCGGCGCCGACTTCCTCTGCTACGTGACCCCCAGCGAGCACCTGCGCCTGCCGAGCGTCGAAGACGTCCGCGAGGGGGTCATCGCCTCCCGCATCGCGGCCCACGCCGCCGACATCGCCAAGGGGGTCAAGGGGGCCATGGAGAAGGACATCGCCATGGCCAAGTGCCGCAAGAAGCTCGACTGGGAGGGGCAGTTCAACCTCTCCCTCGACCCGGAGAAGGCCCGGCGGCTGCGGGCCGAATCGGGTGTTGCCGAGCACGGCGCCTGCACCATGTGCGGCGAGTTCTGCGCCTACAAAGTCATGGACGACGCCATGGAAAAGCAACGTGCCGCCGGCCACTGAGCGGCCGATTAGCCGTTGACTTGACGGACAAAGTACGCTATTTATTTTCACCTCATTCGCCACCTTAGCTCAGATGGTAGAGCAACTGATTCGTAATCAGTAGGTCGCCGGTTCGATTCCGGCAGGTGGCTCCAGGCACAAGCAAAGGGGTTGGGTCTTATGACCTCGCCCCTTTTTGTTTATCCGCTCACTTCGTCTACAGGGACACCACAATGGCCTCATTCTCCTTCGACGCAACCATCCAGAAGCTGCGTGAAACCCATCGGGGCAAGGAAGCCTCCATGTACGGCCCCATCCGGGACCTCTTCATCCATGTGTTGGGGTACCCCGCGGCTGATGTGGATATCGACACTGCAGGCGAAGGGGGGCGCCCCGACGTCACCGCCCGTGCTCCGTCGGGGTTGTACGACGGGAAGGGAAAGCAGGTCAAAATCGACTGGATCGTGGTGGAGGCCAAGGACGAGCGGGGCTGCTTCGTCAACACCAGGAGCCGCGAGGAGATCTTCAGCAAGAAGTCCAAGTACATCGGCACCAACACCGCCTGGTTCGTCATGGTGGAGCCGGCGGCGATCATTGCCCGTCAGGTGACCGGCAACGATTTTGCGGTCACCAACGACATCGAGGTCCGCCTGGAGGGACTTACCAAGCATGATTTCGTGCAGCGCCTGGAGCTCCTCAGACACTCCGCCGCCGGTGTCCCCAATCAGCTCAAGCGGTTCCGGGGGGGCGACACCCGCCTCATCGCGTGCGAGAAGCTCACCAAGCCCGATCCCGCCACGGCGACCCAGCGGGAGCTGAACCGTTACCGGGTCACCCGGAAACGGTTCTTCGACAGTGTGAGGGAGGTGACCGCCCACCTGCAGAACGCGACCCGCAACACCCTGGAGAAGGCGCGTCCGGAAATCGAGCGCTACCGGGCCATGGCCGACGAGTTCGGCGAACGGTACAAGGAACGGGAGCGGGACAAGGGGAAATGGCTCTTCAACCCCCACCTGCTGACCATCGAAGCGAACCCCCAGGGGCCCGACGCCACCCGCCAGCACCACAAGGACGCCCTGGCCCTGCGCAACGAGTTCAAGAAATCGCCCCACATCGCCCGGCTGGCCCTGGACGGCCTCCCCAGCTTCCAGGCGAGGACCGGAGCGGAAGACAAGAACGTCGCCGAGCTCTTCAGCATCGAGACCGCCAACCTGATCCTTGCCCGTATCCTGCTGCTCCGCTTTTTCGAGGACAACGGCTTCTTCGGCGACCTGAAGTACGTCTGCAACGGCGGGGTCGAGGCGTTCCAGAAGATGCGGGAGTATTTCCACGCCAGCTACACCCGGCTGCTGGAGGAGGCCTACCGCCACGCCAGCCGCCTCTACGCCGCCGCCTTCGACGAAACCGAGCTGGACTGGGTCCTCGGCATCAGCGACCAGGCCCTCTCCAACGCCATCGAATGGGCCATGTACCAGCTTTCGCGGTACGATTTCACCACCGTCAGGGGTGACATCCTCACCGGCATCTATGACCGCTTCATGGACCGGACCCAGCGCAAGAAGCTGGGGGAGTTCTACACGCCCCCCTCCATCGCCCGCTACATCATCAAGCGTGTCGACATCGGCCGCGGCAGCCGCGTGCTGGACCCCGCCTGCGGCTCGGGAACGTTTCTGATCGAGGCGTACCGGGCCATGGTGGGGAACGACATCGAGCGGGGTGCCGCCGAATACTGCGACGCCCTGGACACCCTCAGGAGGATCGCCGGCAACGACCTCAACACCTTCTCCTCCATCCTGGCCCAGATCCAGCTCCTGTGGCAGGTGCTCGGCATGCGGCAGGAGGTAGAGCGCCACGGATTCCCCGACATCATGGTCACCGGCAAGGTCAACTCCCTGGTCTCCCTCAACCAGATGACCATGCTGGAGCGGTTCGGCGAGATCTCCCAGCCCGTCTACGACGCCGTCATCGGCAATCCCCCCTACGTGCGGGCCGAGCGGAGCGCCCAGGAGCTGGACGACGTCACCATCGCCGATTTCGAGCGGGGGACCGACACCCACCGGGGGATTTCCGCCAGACGCAACGCCTACACCCTCTTCATCTACAAGGCCCTGAACGACTGGTGCCGACCGGCCGACGGGGAGGGGAACGGCGGGAAACTGGGCTTCATCATCCCGGTCTCCCTCTTTGACGCCAACGAGACCGAGGAACTGCGACGGCTCTTCCGGATCGGCGGCCGGTGGACCATCCGCGAGATCATCGACCTGGAGATCATCTACAAACAGGTATTCGATGCCGATGTCCTTCCCGCCATCATCATCATCGAGAACCGGCCGGCAACGGCGGACGACGTCGTTTCGCTCCGCCTGGCAAGCCACGACTGCGTGCGGCGGGAAGCGGGCGGAGCATTGCCCTCCTTCGACCTTGAGGGACTGCCGGAGCAGCATATCCCCTATGCCGACCTCTTCACCCCCGACGGCCGGATCATGACCCGCCTCACCCCGGAGCGGCTGGCGGTGATCAAGAAGCTGTGGCGGTGCGGCACCATGCGGGATGCCGCCAAGACCTACTGGCAGGGGCGGAGCAAGGGGGCCAAGGGGAAGGTGACCGACGAGCGCCCCCCCGAGGCAGACCTCCACAACTGGGCCGAGCGGCAGATGCTGACCCGGGGCGTTGTTTTCAGGAACCAGAAGAGCTACGTGCCCGGCGGTCACATAGTCTACAAGGGGGAAAACATCATTGCCGCCGAGCTCCAGGGGGACCCGGTGGAGGTGGACGTGGACCTGAACGGCATCAGTGACAACTCCCTCTGGTCGATGCAGGAGTTACTTCCGCCCCATGGGTATGCCGTCGCCCGCGTAGCCCACTGCGTCAACGCCGTGGCCTTCGACCCGGCCCGGGCGGCCTTCACCGACACGGCCACCCTCTTCTTCCCCCGGCCCGACCTGGTGAACTTCCCCTTCGACCTCTACTTCCTCTCCGACATCCATGTCTTCTTCTACGCCATCGCCGCCCGGATGGGGATTCTGCGGACCCTGCGCAGCGACGTCTACCCGACCAACCTGGCGGTGATGCCCTGGAGCGATGCCCTGAAGGATGTGGAGGAGGAGATCGAGGCCCTGCGGCAGCCGCTGACGGAGGCCTGCCACCGGCGCTTCCAGGCCCGGGAGGCGCTGCGGGACGCCCTACGGGACCTGGCGCTCCCCACCCTCAAGGATCATCTGCGCGAGGACACGGACGCCCGCATCTTCTGGGCCGAATGCTTCGACCACCCCGAGTACGAGGTGGAGATCGCCGGACCGCGGGTGGACGAGCGACAGCCGGACGAAGTTCAGGTCTATTTTTCCGGTAGCCTGCTGGAGTGGCTGGAACTGACCCGCCGGGACCTGGCGGAGGGGCTGGCCATGGCCCTTGCCCAGCGCGAAGGGGAGAGCCTCACCAAGGGGAACATCCTCAACCTCCCGATTCCGGTGGCGGAAGCGGAGCGGGACGCCTGGGAGAGGGTCATCGGTGACCATCACGAAACCAGGCTGGAAGCGGAGATGGCCGCCCGCCTGAACGATCTGGACCAGCTGGTCGGCGCGGCCCTGGGCCTCGATGCCGCCGACATCGCCTTCATCCAGAATGAACTCCGCACCGACCCCTTCCTGCGGGGTATCCGCCCCCGCTATCCGGGCACCGTCACCAGAAAGCAGGGCTTCCGGACCGGGCTCGATTCGAGCAGCCGGTATCAATAGTCACAGGAACACCCGGTAATCGACGTTCAGGGCCTTCGCCAGCTTCTTGGCCGCTTCCTTGCCAATGGGCCGCTTGCCGTTTTCCATCTCGGAGATATGGCGCTGAGGGATTCCGGTCATCTCTGCAAGCTGCCGCTGGGTAAGCTCTTCCTTGCCACGGGCGCCACGCAGACTGACGGCGGGTTTCGTCTCTCCGGGGAAATGGCCGGCAAAGAAATCATCCAGAGAAACGGCCCCCTCTTCGTCCGTCGCCTCGATGCTGTCCACATACCGGCGCACCCGCTCCACGTTCTGACGATGAACCCTCAGACGAAGTGTTACCATGTCATCAGTAGGGCGCTTTTTCGTGAGTCCCTGCATAAGTCACCTCAATAAGTCTGATTTCCTTGTCGCGCTCTTCCCAGACCGCAACGTATGTCGGTTTACCCTTCTTTAGGTGGCAATGGTGGCGTCCGTCTGCCAGCTTGCCATAGTTCGGCCAGTTGCCGCGTACCGGGCCGGAAAGCCTGATCTCCTCCATCAGCAGAAAGAGCCGCTCAACAACACTTCGCGGCAGTTTGTGCGTCTGCTTGTTGGCCTTGCCCGTAATTCGGACTATCCATTCCATAAGTCACCTTATACTATTTTTTAGTATCGTGTCAACACAGAGAGGCAGTCAGAGAGGCAGTCAGAGAGGCAGGACAGAAAAAAGGCGCGGGGGAAAACCGCGCAGGGATACGCCAAAACAGAAGCATAGCAAAATCTCAATTTGTTCGAGCAGTTTAACAATCGGTTAGATTGAGGCAGGTCCTGGGGTGACAAGGCTTTATGGTTTTATTGACCATAAAGCCTTTTTTTTCGAATTCGCGGCGAGACAAAGTGTGTCCCGCCGTAATCGTTATTACCGTGTCCCTGGTCTGACGTGCTAAAAGGCGAAGCGGAAACCTACGAAGAAGCTGCTGTTGTCGTAGGAGAGCTCCGACCCGCCCATATCAAAGTCGGAGGCCGTTCCCTGATACCGGTAGTAGATATCCAGGTTGACGTTTTGCGCGATCTTGTTCGATACCCCGGCGGTAAGCTGATAGCCGAACTCTGTGTCGTCGTCGTCGATACCATTATCCAGTTCGCCGTTTATGACTCCGAGGCCGACACCAAGATAGGGTTTAAACGGGAAATTTATATTTTTCATATCGTAATACCCATTGATCATGTACGACATGGTTGTAAAATCAGCGTCTGATGCATTGTCGATCTCTGCATTCCTGTAAGCAAACTCGGCTTCCAACCGGACAGGGTTGAAGTCATACCCCGCGGCCACATTTAAGCCGTATCCAGGATCATACTCAATATCGCCGGAACCGGGGTCGATATCAGAATCATGGTTGATCGACAAGCCGGCGCCAAAGCCGACATAGGGCCCGGCAACCGCCGGAATGGCAGAGGCCAAACATGTACAGAGTGCGAGAATAAATGTTTTCGGTTTCATGGCTTGTTCCTTTCTTGTGGTGGATTTGTGAAGTCAGGGTTAGATTCCCATATTTCTGAAACATGACACTGCTCTTCCTGCTCCTCCTTTCCACTCCTTATTTTCTGCGGCGGCGCAGAATCCAGTTCATGAATTCTGTCCGCTTCCATCCGGCTTCCTTTCAGACCGGTTTGATGTTGCGGTTCGTCCGGAAGAAATTCTCCGGGTCCCACTCCGCTTTCACCCGCGCGAGCCGCTGGATAGCCTTGCCGAGGGCGGCCTCGGTGCGTTCGGGTCCTTCGTCTTGGGTGAGGAAGTTGATGTACGTTCCGCCGGTGGAGAACGGTTTCATTGCGTTCCATGCCTCGCGGGCCCATTGGATGTTCGCCTCGTCGTCCTCCGCCTTTTCCCACGAACCCGCCAGGTTGAGCACGTAGCGGGCGTCGCGGTTACCCATGGGGGAGTGCTCCCCGTCAAGCCGGTTCAGGGCGCCTCCGATCTGGAACAGGATCACGGCCGAGTAAGGCGAACGGATTCGTGCCGCATGCTCCATGACCTTCTCGCACAGGGCAGGTTCAATGCGGGGGAGGTACTCGCTCTTCCAGTAGTAGCGCCGCCCCTTGGGCTGGGTGGCGTCGAGGAGCGTCTGCATCTGGGCGTAGGGCCGGCGCACGAGGATATCGCCCACGGGGCTGCCGAACGCCTTGATGGGTGCGACGGCCTTCTCCCCCTCCTCGGGTGCCCCGCTGTGGCAGGCAAGCAGAGCAACGATCGGTTTCCCGTGCATCTCCTTCGGGAGCCACGGCGCCGGGGGCGCCGGACGCATGATCGCCACGAGGGTGAGTTCGGGCGGAGCCTCCTCGGCCATGGTCCGGTACAGCTCCAGCACCCCGGCCGCCTCGCTTGCGGGCCAGGCCACGATCCCGCCGACGATCTCCGGCCCCACCGGGTAGAGGTGGTAGTCGATGCCGGTCACGACCCCGAAGTTCCCTCCGCCTCCCCGCAGCCCCCAGAAGAGGTCCGGGTTCTCCTCGCTGCTCGCCCGCACCAGCCGCCCGTCGGCGGTCACGACGTCCATCCCCATGACGTTGTCCGCAGTCCACCCCCAACGCCGCGTCAGATAGCCGAACCCACCGCCCAGGGTGAGTCCCGTAACACCGGTGAGCGAGATGAAACCGAGAACAGCCGCCAGGCCGTGGAGCTGCGTTTCGCGGTCCAGGTCGCCGAGAAGGCAGCCCGCCTGGGCGTGGGCCACCTTTCTCCGGGGGTCCACCCAGACGCCGCGCATGGGGGACATGTCGAGCAACATCGCGCCGTCGGCCGTGGCCAACCCCGCGATGTTGTGCCCTCCCCCCTTAATGCAGAGGAGCAGGTCGTGTTCCCGCGCGAACCCCACGGCGGCCAGCACGTCGGCGGTGCCGAGGCAGCGCGCCACCAATGCAGGCCTCCTGTCGATCATGCCGTTCCATACGGTGCGGGACTCCTCGTAGCCGGCGTCGCCGGCCATGAGCACCGGCCCCCGGAGACGCATCCGCAGGCTGTCGAGGGCGTCCTGCATCAGTTCAATCTCGCGACCATCCTTCGTCATTGCTTTCATAAGCGGCCTCCATGCCGATCGTTATACTTAGCGAGTATAGGTCGGCTTTATGATGATGCAAGCATCGGGGGAGGATAGAGAAAAAGAGAGGGGGGTGACTCTGGATCACCCCCCTCTCTTTCATTATGCCCGGACAGTTCTGCCGTTGATCAGTGCGTTGCCTTCTGCTCCTGTGGAGACTCCTTCCGGAGCCCCTTGGCGATCCCCAGCATCATCAGCACTGCCGGCATGAGCTGCATGACCACGATCAGGGCGCAGAACCCGAGAAAAATCCAGGTAAAGATGCCGCTGTTGTCTTCCCGTGCGCCCGATGCGGCAAAGGCCGAAGTGACGGAGCCGATGAACAGTACCAGAGCGTTAACGATGGGGGCCGAGCTTTTCATGACATCCTCCTTTTCTCCGTTCAGCGAACCCCGTGGGGGTGCTTGTCGTCTATCGTGCCGCGTGGCCTTTCATGCCGCTGCCAAAGGCGCATCGTACGGCCTGGCAGATTTCTTCCACATCCTCCGGCCCTGAGGGCTTGAGGGCGTGGTAGAAGATCCCGCTGCTGCGGACCTTGCGCAGAAGCGGGAGGGGAAGTTCATCGGATACCAGGATGATTGCCAGCTTCTGGTTGCACTTTTTCAAGAGATCGATCAGGTCGAAGGTTGGCAGTTCGTCGAATTTCGCCCCCAGCAGTACCACCCGCGTTACCTTTTTCAGGATGCTGGAGAGGGTGTTGGGGAGGGAGTCGGTGACCGTGACCGCATACCCTTCCTTTATGAAGTGTTCCGCCATCTGCTGGCGGGTGGCCGGATCCTTTTCGGCGATGAGCAGTTCTTCCATGACAGGTTCCCCCTTTCTGCGCCAGGTACGGAGATGGTGCGTTTTCGTCGGCTGATCAGTTGCGGGACTCTACATCCTTGCCGGAGAAAAGGCCCCTTACCATCGATCCGAACAGCGCAAGGCCCGGCAGCATCTGGCAGACAACGATCAGGGCGCCGATGCCGAGGAAAAGCGTTACGAGCAGGCCATTACCCTCGGATTCCGCTCCGCTGGCGGCGAAGGCGGTGGAAGCTGCGAGAAGGGTCATCATAGTGGCGAGTGTTGTTTTCATGGCATCCTCCCGGTACTGCATGTGAGGTGAGGTCTTCGGTTCTTACTTGTTTCTATAGCAGCGGACGTGCCAGGAATGAAAAAAATCTAAGCATGCCACGTAACATGTTGTTTAATTGACACTATTTTGCTATACACATCGCGCACTGCCCCGCTTTAAGGGGTTCGAACGTATAAAAAGTATGTACTAGGATGGGGTCAGGAAGGGAGGGGCAAGCGGAGATTATCACGTTCAATACATTGATTTAATGGGCATTTTTCTTTTGCAACGGGGGTGTATAAAAAGATAGGCCCTCAGTTCGACCCTGCATATGGATTATTCACCACAGGGGCTGTTGTCGGCGCTTCCCCCTGGTACTCCCCGAGGGGTGTGCGGTCCGTGACCGTGAAGACCTCGATCCCCGCCTTGCCTTCCAGGGGACAGACATGCTCGCAGATGCCGCAGCCGTTGCAGAGCTTGTCCACCACATAGGGGACCTGGAGCAGCACCTGCCGGCCGTCATCGGCGGTTTCCCGTACCTTCCGGGAGCGGATCGCCTTTTGGGGGATGGGGCAATGCTCTTCGCAGACGATGCAGTTCTCCTTCTTCGCGAAGGGGAGGCAGTGGTTCTTGTCAAAGACCGCCTTGCCGATAACCTCCCGTTTCTTCACGGCCGGCGCCAGGTTCGGGATGGCCCCGGTGGGGCAGACCTGGCCACAGAGGGTACAGTTGTACTCGCAGTAGCCAAGTCGCGGGATCACCTGGGGGGTGTAGATCCCCTCGACCCCGGCCTGGAGGATCGCGGGATAAAGGGCGCTCCGGAGGCAGACCTTCATGCACTCCCCGCAGCGGACGCAGCGGGCGAGAAACTCCTTCTCGTCCCGGACGCCGGGGGGGCGCAGGAGCCGGGCCTGGGCCACCGGGTCCCGGAAGCGGAGAAGACGGGCCACGAAAAAGCCCGACACCAGACCACCCAGGAGGACGCGCCGCTCGGGGAGGAGCGGCCCTTCCTCCGCCGCCACACCGGCGAGCCGGAACCGGACCCGCCCCGAGGGACAGTGGAGCTGGCACTCCATGCAGAGGATGCACTCCTCCTTCTGGAGAATCTCCCGGTCAAAGGAGGTGGGGCAGAGGTCGCGGCAGGCGCCGCAGTCGGCGCAGAGCCGCGCCGGGACCCGGACAAAGGGTGAAAAGCGGGCGGCCAGCCCCAGGAGCGTGCCGAGGGGGCAGAGGTTTCGGCACCAGTTGCGCGTTTCGTACCGTTCCAGCAAAATGATGCCGATGAAGATGAGCGCCGAGAGGAATGCCAGGGGATAGAAGGTCTCCCGGAAGGGGAGGAGGTTGTCGCGGATCACCCCATAGCCGGGAGCCAGGAGGTCGCGCCCTTCCCCCATGATCCGGTAGAGGGCCACCCACCCTCCCCTCACGGCATCGCCAAGCAGCGGGTGGACGACAAAGGCGAGGGCCCGGACGAGGATGGCAATGGGGTCCAGGAGTCCCGCCAGGTTCACGCCAAAGAGGGCTGCGGCCAGGAGAGGGACCAGGAGCCAGTACTTGAGGTTTCCCTTGATGAGCCGGATAGGTGCGGATTTGGCGATTTTCCCGGTCACCAGGTCGAGGACCGTCCCCAGGGGGCAGATCCACCCGCAGAAGAACCGCCCCAGGAGCCCGGTGAGAACCAGGAGGAGGAGCCCCGGAAAGACGAGCCAGGAGAAGGACTTTGCCGCCAGAAGGTAGCTCACGGACACCAGGGGATCGGCCCGGAAAAAGGCGTTCACCGCTCCGTTGATCTCGTCGCTCCCCCGGTACTCGGTCCGGAGGAAGAGAACGAGGAACAGAGCCAGGAAGAGGAACTGGCTCACCCGTGCCGAGGTAATCCTCTTCATGGCCCTGTTTCCGGTATCCGGCTGTTGCCCTTCATGCCTCGATCACCCCCTGAGGATGCGGACCCGGTTCAGGTTCATCTCGCCGAGGCCCCGGCGGTGGGCCGCCACCGTCACGGCAATGTCGGCGGGTTTGAGGCCGAAGAGGGTCGTGGCGTAGGCGTCGGCCGCAACGATGTCGGTGGACGCGATCACCATGTTCAGGACCTTTACGTCCTTCAGGTCGCCCCCCTGGGGACCGTGGTCGGTCAGGATGCGGGTGGCGTCAATGACCGTCAGGTGGCTCTTCACGACGCCGTTGATATCGGCCAGAGCCTCCTCGATGTGCCGATGGGTCCCGCCCCGGTTCCCCCCCATGACCCCCATGACGTTTTTGAGTCCCAGGGTGAGCCGGGTAAGGCCGTGGTGCTTTGCCACGGGAACGTTGATGAAGACGTCGGCGGACAGGGCCTCGCCGTAGAGCTCCCACTCCCTGAGGGCCTTGCCGTTGATGGTGACCTTGCGGAACCGCTCGTTCTCGATAAACTTCAGCTCCACGGCGCGCAGCCCCTTGAGCGCTTCGCTCATGCCGCTCTGCACATAGCAGCGCCGCTCGTCATTGCAGGTCCGGTCAAAAACCTTCACTCGCTTCGCTCCGGCGGCAATGGCCTCCTCCGCCAGGGCCCTGACCACGAGGGGATGGGTGTTGGCCCCCTGGGCCGGGGTCCGGTCCCACCCCATGTTGGGCTTGATGACCACCACGTCCCCCGGCTTCACGAAGCGCCTCATTCCGCCCAGGAGATTCACGGCGTTGCGCGTCGTCCGTCCGTACTCCTTCCCCTCCGCCACGGCCACCGTGGGCTGCTCAACGGCCCAAAGCCCCCTGAACGCCCCCTCGGCAAACACCGATGACAACCCCACCAGTTTAAGAAACGCCCGTCTGTCCATGCGCAACCCCCTTACTCTTACCCGGTCCGAGCCACGAACAACAAGTATACCAGAGCCACTCCCCTTGTTCCGCATGACCTGAAAGTATCGATAAGGCCTTGACGTCCCCCAGCCGCTGAGGGTATCGTTGCTCTCCGCCTCGTCAACCGAGGCACCATAACTCAATGGTTACAAAACGTTGCCGATACCGTTCCTCTCGCCCAACACGAAAAGCTGGAAATTTTCCCCAATCCATGTAATATGAGCACTCTCTCATCCCATCAGCTCTCCCCGGCCAGCCGGGACAGACTGCCCCAAAGGAGATTACCCCGTGTCCATCCGCACGAACCTCATGAATAGAGTGAAACTCGCCCTGATTCTTGCCGTCGGCCTCGCGGCCGTCTCCTCCCCTACCGAGGCCCAGGATTCGCCGGCAGGGCAGGGAAAAGATTACCTGGCGGTTGAAGCACGGGAGATGCCCCCGGAGAGCCGGGAGCTGATTCAGATATTCGCCTCCTCGATCCGCCATCGCGACGTGAAGGTGACAGCGGGAAAGGGAGGCTCGCGGCTCCTCACCTTCACCTCCGACTCCATCCTCAATGGAAGGGCGGTCCGCAAGTTCAACCAGGGCCTTCTTGAGCGCGGCATCAACGTCTACGGCGCCGCCTACTACGGCGACTTCGCATGGGATAGGACCATCGTCGACGCTGCCATCACCATCACCCGCCCGGCAACAGGGGCGCCGGACACCATCGAGATCTCCGAGGGAATCGCCAGGGACCCGCTAACCAATCTCCCCCTCATGCCCCTCACCGTTTCCATCAATGAACTCACCATCCCGCTGAAGGAGGACTTCGGCAAGGCGTGGAAACGGCTCGAGATCATCCCCGCGGTGGAGCCCATCGCCCCCGAACCGAAGACCGGCCGCTATCCCGGCTCGAAGGTGCGCATCGTGCGCCAGAACGACGGCGAGCGCCGTCAGGTGATCTATGCCGTGAAGGGGGATCTGCGTGCGGTGGAGCAGTTCTTCGACGCAAAGCTCAAGGAGATCCACCGGACCGTCATCGTAGCGGGGGACGCCGACAGCGCCGCCTCACCGGCCGAGGTATTCGGTATCAAGACCTCGGCCCAGGTCATCGTCCTCTCGGGGTACAGCTACAACGACAAAAAGCTCGCTTACACGGAAGCGACCCTGCGCCACGCCAGCGATCCGAACCTTTCCCCCTATGTGGAGATCGAGGTAGCGGAGAACTGAGCCGCCCCCTTACCGGTTACCGGTCCCACGACGCCGGGTCCTGCCGGTAGTAGAGGCTGAGGGCCTCATACAGCTCCGGATGCTGGCGGCGCATCTCCCCGGGCATCTCGAAGAAGGTCTCGGTCGCCACCGCAAAAAATTCTGCTGGACTCTCCGCCCCGTAGGGGTCCAGGAGGGTCCAGCGTCCCGCCTCATCGTCGGCGATCAGCCGTTCATACTCCCCCTCGAACACCTCCCGCCACCGCGATCCCTCGGGAAGCCCCGGCAGAAACCCCTCGTTGTCGGTAATCCCGTCTTCATGGTCGAGCTGGTGGGCAAACTCGTGGAACACCACGTTGAATGCGTCGTCGGGGGCCTCGGCGTCCAGCAGAACATCCTTCCACGACAGAACCACCGTCCCCTGCTCCCACGACTCGCCGATGCGGGTTTCCGGCCCCTCGGTGACAACCCCGGCCTCGTCCCAGCGGCGGCGCTCCCCCACGTACTCGTCGGGATAAATGACGATAGAGGAGAGGAGCGGATAGTAGTCGGTTGTGCGGTGAAGGAGAAGGATACAGGCCAGGGCGGCAACGGTCACCCGCACCTCGTCGGTCACCTGGACGCCGCCGCACCCCTCGAAGTATTTCTCGGCGAGAAAAACCTGCACATGCCCCAGCAGTTCCTGCCGGTCCGACGGCGGGAGCATCCGGTAGAAGGGGACGTTCCGCTCGATGAACCCGAGCCAGGCCGGGGGGAATTCCCTCCCGGCGAGCCGTTTTCGTCGAAATCCCGTGAACAGTCCCATAACCGCTCCCCTTCAGGCTACACACATCACATACAAACGGCGCCCCCTTGGGACGCCGTCATCCGTCAATCTCAAACTTCCGGGGCCATCTTACAGGGAAACCTTCTCCTGCACACCAGTGGGTGGAGTCACCAGGGAAAGGAATTTCTTGACCTGGTAACCGGCCTCTTCCGCCAGAGCCGTCAATGCGGCAATATCCCGGCACAAGGATTCGAATTCAGCGCCAAATCCGCCAGACTCCTCCCCCGTCGGAGTGTGAGTCACGGCAGCCAGAAGGATGAACCAGGTGAGGAGTTCCACGAACGGTTCCTTGACGAACCACTCGACGACGCCACTACGGTTGACGCCGAGGAACCGCCTGACCCGGCGGTCGGCGAAGAGGGTCTTGATGGCCTCGGTACGCTTGAGACCACCGAGATGCTCCACAAACCCGGGATAGGCCATGAGGATGTCCGCCAGAAAAACCAGACGGTCGGGGTCGAGGGTGCTGGATTCGTCCCACTCCGCACTGGCCTCACGGAGGATGTCGACCAACGCCCGCCTTAGGCCCAGAGTTGCGAACCACTGGGCCGACCGGACGGGATACTCCGCGTCATCGCCGCCAAGCCTGCCGGCCTCGTGGATGACAAGGAAAAGCGCAAGAAGCCACCGGCCCCCTTCACCTTCCACCCCCTCCGTCCACGTCCAGAGACCGGGGAGACGTTGGAGCCGCTCTGCCATGACATCGGCCGTTGCGACCACATCCCCGGCAGCCCCCGAAGCCAAGTCGAGTTCTTCCAAAAACGTCGCGATCCCCTCCCGGAAGCCTGGGGAAAGCTGCACCGCGGGTGCTGCCTCAAGCTCCCCTTGAAGGAGCACGCAGAGTTCCCTGAACCGCTCGACGAGAGGTGCGAAGCGGATGAGCTGCACCTCCTCGTCGATGCTCGACACCCCCCGCCCCTGGAGCCCGAAGCAGAGTGCCCCCCAGGTGCCGTAGTCGTCGTCGCGGATCTCGCGGAAGTCGAGGAAGGCATGGTATTCGTAGGCCTCCAGTTCCACGAACATCCCCTTCTCGGCAATCTCCCTCCCGTGGCGGATGTACTCCAAGCCAGTGGCGTAGTCCCTGAAGATGTAGTAGTGGCGGCCGTCAGCGTTCACACCCAGGGATTCCCCCAGGTCGGTCTGCCGAAGGACCGTCTCCCCCGAGTCGATCCGAACGGCCCGGGCCGTGGAACTCCTGATCCACCCGGCAGTGCTGGCATACCGGTTGTGGTAGAGGATGAGCGCCCGGTCGGCGCCGTGGCGGTTGGAGTAGACGAAGACATCCTCGTTCACGGTCCCCTCCACGAAAAAGTCGTAGAGGATGAAATTCTCGGAGCCCGAGAAGATGCGCCGCCGCCGCATGAGGGGGAAGATCCGCCGCTCGTGCTCCGCCACCAGGTGCTCGTCCACCGGCTCGTCCCAGTAGGCCCGCTTGTACTCCATGCCGTATTTCTCGTGGAACCCCTCCACCTGGCCGTGGCCGAGCATGGGGAGCCCCGGCATGGTCACCAGCAGCACCGCCGCGCCGAAGTACTTGTTCTCCTTGCCGAACTGCTCCACGGCGGTCTTTTCGTCGGGGTTGTTCATGAAGTTGACGAAGCGCTTCAGGATCTCGTGGTTGAATTCGAGGACGTTCTTGATGGTCTGGCGGTACTTGGCATTCTCCTCCATCTTGAGCATGTTCATGAAGGCGCTGTTGTAGACCCGGTGCATCCCCAGGGTCCGGACGAAGTACCCCTCCATGAGCCAGAAGGCCTCGGCCAGAAGGAGCGTATCGGGCGTCTCCGCGGCGGCCCGGTCCACCACCTGGCGCCAGAACTCCTCGGGCATGGCGGCGTCAAAGGCGGCGCGGGTCATGCCGTGCTCGGCCCGGGAGGGAACGCCGCTCCCCAGCCCCGGCTGGGGGAACCAGAGGCGCTGGTAGTGCTTCTTTGCCAGGGTCATGGCGGCGTCGAAGCGGATGATGGGGAAATTGTGGGCCACGTGGAGGATGGTGCGTGCAACCGCCTCCCGCACCTCGGGGTTCAGGTAGTCCAGCTGGGCCGTGTCGTTCCACGGGGTGCTGGTGCCGTCGTTGCCGTGGTAAATGTAGCGGGTGCGGCCGTTGCGGTGGTCGTAGTGCTTGAAGACCACGGCGGCGTCGCTCTTGTCCCAGTAGCCGTCCTCGATGTGGACGGAAACCTCGGGGGAGGAGGAGAGATCCGGGCCGGTGAAGCGGTAGGTTGGGTACGGCGGGTAGTCCAGCTGCACAAACCAGTCAGGGTGCTCCACGATCCACTTGGAGTAGATGCCGGTGTGGTTCGGCACCATGTCACTGGCAAGCCTGATGCCCCGCTTCAGGGCCCGCTCCCGCAGGTCCGCCAGGGCCTCCCAGCCACCCAGATCGTGGGCGATGGCGTAGTCGTAGAGGGAGTAGGCGGACGCGATCGCCTCGGGGTTGCCGCACATCCGCTTGATGGTCTGGGAGGCGGTGGAGCGCTCCCAGATGCCGATGAGCCACAGCCCCGTGACCCCCCACCGGGCAAGTTTGTCCAGCTCCGCATCGGGAATCTGGTCGAGGCGGTGAATCTCCTTTCCGTACCAGCCAGAGAGCTGGCCGAGCCAGACATAGACCATCTTGGCCATGAGGACCACGTTGGGCATCCAGTCCACGTCGGCGGAGAACTGCTCATGCTCCGGATAGTGGTCATCGGGGGCGGGGAGCCCCACTCCGGGGCCGAATTCCAGGACCGGCGAAGGACCGGCTCCGCCCCCCCAGAAGGGGCGGGTCTCTTCCGCCACGATGCCGAAGGCAACCTCCAGTCCGGCAAAAAGCTCCTTCGGCAACAGGGGGCTCCAGGTGGCCCTCATGTACGCCAGTTGGCCCGCCAGGGAATCGGGGGCGGCCCGCAGCGGCGCGCGGAGAAGTTCCGTCAGTGAGACGCCGAAACCGGCCACGGGGAGCGCATTGGCCAGGGCCTTCTCCAGTCGAGCCACGGCCGCGCGGTAGGGGGTCGTGGCCGCAAGCTCGGAATCGTCCACCAGCTCCCGGAAGCTGTCCAGGGCGCGGTTCTCTGCGGACAGGGCCAGGAGCAGCAGTTCGCTTACCACCTGGAGCCGCCGGCTGGTTCCGCCAACCGCAAGCCAGGCGGCGGGGGATTCGGCCTCGCCGTAAAGAACCGCGGCCGGCGGGAACAGCGTGCCGAACCCCTCCAGAAGAGCCGACAGCTCCGGGGAGTCGGGGGGAAGGCCGGCATCAACCAGGGCCTTCGCCATGACTCCGGCTCCCTGCTCCTGCCAGTACCGGCCAATCAGGTGCCGGAAGATGGTCCCCTGGAGGGAGTAAAGGTTGAGGAGCCCCCCCTGAACCGGCCTCCCAGACCACTCGGGCCGACGGTTAACCCGCGCGGCCAACTCGCGGCAAAACAGTATGGCCGGCCGTCCCAGCCGCTCCAGTTCCCGGGCCGAGGGCGCCAGGTCCAAGAGGGTCCAGTAGCGCCCCGCCAGCTGCAGATTAAAGGGAAAATAGGTGGGATTTTGCATGATAGTCACGGTTTACTCCCTGATTCTGTTTTGCGACCCGCTTCGTCAAGGGCCTTTTCGACCTCTTGCTGGTCGAACCCTCTTACCGCACGGTCGCCGATCACTATCAGCGGTACAATGGGCTCCTCGTCCGGGAACCGGCGGACATGGATATCAAGCATCTCCACCAGGGCGCCCCGGTCGGCCACCACGTTACGCTCATGGACCGGCAGGCCCCGCGCGGCAAAGAACTCCCGGGCCTCCTGGCAGAAGGAGCACCCGGGTCGCACATAGATGACCGCGACCGCATCGGACCCCGCCACCACACCTTGAGATGGCGGCAGGCCGGCAGGCCCCGTCATGGCGCACCCTCCAAGGCAAGCGACCAGCGCCGTTGTTGCCAGCGCCGCTACACTCCGCTTTGTCATAGACGTTTTTCTCATTTTTTAAGAGTATACCGAAATTAGCCGACAGTTCCCGTCAGAAATAGCGATTAACCACCAACCGGGCCTCGACCCTGTTGTGGTCGAAGCTCCGCTCCCAGGATGCCACGAGGCCGAGACCGACGGTGCGGCTCAGGGCCAGATTCTGCTCCAGTGCCAGCCGGTAGTACTCATGATACTCGAGACCGTAGACGAAGGCACTCCCCGAGAGGGCCGCCTTCCAGGGGTCCATGGGGGAGACGATCACCCCCGCCGACAGTCCGGCCCCAAGCACCGCCTTGTCCCGCAGGCGGTCGCTCACGTTCAGGTCCATCTCCGCCATGCCGTAGACGACCCCGTTGCCAGGCACCTGCCAAGCCATGCCGCCACCGGTGTTGAGCTGCAGGAAGAGGCGGTCGCTGCCATCGGGAAAGGGGCGGCGGTTAAGGCCGCCGTTCACCTTCCAAGAGATGGGGGAAAAGAACTCGTCCCGGGGGGCCAGGGAGACGATGTCCACCGCCGTGAACTTCTGGAGCCTGATGGAGTTCCTCTCCGGGTAGTAGCGGCCGCTCACCTCGCTGAAGATGATCTGGGAATGGGCACTGTATCCCGCGTCCGCATCCATGAGGGCGTGGTACGCAGGCCGGAGCGTCAGCTCCACAAAGGGGGTATCGTGACGGTAGCCGGCCCCGAGGCCGATCCGCCCCGGCAGGTGCCCCGTCTCCGGCAGAGGCGGGACCGGAACCCGCCCCGCGTCCGACTCATCGGGCCCCAGGGGGCTGCGGGCCTTGAGCACCTGCAGGAACTGCCGCTGGAATTCCGGCTGCTCCAGCTCCTTGCGGGAATAGCGGTACTGCACATACTCGGCGGCCAGGTCGAGGATCTGGCGGCGCTCCTCCGCCGGGCGGCCCGAGACGGCAACCGCTGCTGCCCCTTGGGGCGCCCGGGCCGTCTCCAGAGCCTCGCGGCGGAGTTCCGGCGAAAGGAGGGACGCCCGCTGCCGGATGCGGGTCGCCTGGGCGGGGCGGTAGGTCACCTTCTCAATGAGCCCCGCCCGCTCAATCACCGCCACCGTGTCGGCCGGCATCACCCAGAAGCTCGGTCGGTCCCAGAACGCTTCGGCAAGCCGCAGTTGCGGCCGCGCCGCCTCCAACAGAAAGAGGAGGTTGAAGGAGCAGTTCTCGTCGAAGAAGTAGTAGTCGGAGGCGATGTCCCGCAACTCCCAGATGTGGCGCACCATCCGCAGCACCTCGTCAGGGGTTAGGGCGAGGGGATATTCCCAGACGTCCCGATGCTCCAGATCGCTGTATTCTTTGACCTTTGCGTAGTAGGGAAGGATCGAGTAATACCCCGAGTACCCTCCGAAAATCCCCTTGACGGCGTAGACGATACCGTTGGTGTCGGTGGTATGGGCGGCGTAATTGACGGCATAGGAGAGGAGGTCACTCTGGTAGGTACTCCCCACCCGCAGCAGGGTGTGGCCGAACATGGAAGCGGGGCCGTTGGGGTGGGAAGAGGGGAAAACCAGCACCGCCGACCGGGGATTGACGGCCTTCATGGCCTCGTCCAGCTGGGGACAGGCCATGGGGGGAAGATGGTCGCCGTCGATGGCAAGCTCTTCCGCGAGCCAGGCGGCGCGGGCCGGAAACCGGCAGCGGGGGTGTTCGTCGCCGCGGGGGTCGGTGGCGAAGAGGCCCCGCAGAGTAGCTGCCAGCTCCGCTGCAGGGTCGCTCTTCCCATCTGGAGCGAGGAAGAAGCGGGGATCGTCCACCAGGCTCTCCCGCTCCTCGCCCCGGGGGCGGTAGTGGAGGAGCACTTCCCAGGTGCGTTCCTGGTGGAGCTGTCGCTCCTCAGCCCGCTTCAGGATCTTCGCCAGGTAAGGGTCGTCGGCTCCGGCACAGACACCGGAAAAACCCGCTAAGGATGCGAAAAGCACCAGCAGCGGCGTCAGCAGGGGATGTAGCCTCATCAGATCGAAACTTTTTCGGTATGGGTAATAGGGCATGGGCATAGTCACAATCAATTGCAGAAGGCCGCTTCACCTCGACGGACGGGTGGCGGCACACATAGAAAGGGGGCGCGCCACGGGACGCACCCCCTTTATTGGTCTGGTCAAAACGGGAAATCAGTTCGCAACGGCAACGGCGTTGTCGATCACCTCGGCTACCACCACGTTCTCGGAGGTGAAGACCGAACCGAAGTTGCTCTGGAGAGCCGCATAGAAGCCGGGACGCTTCTCGGCCGGCACCTGGAGGAGCTCGGCGAAGGTGTCGAGGGACTCGCCACGGCCCTGGGCAATGTCCTTGGCCAGATTGTCCATGTTGGCACGGACGAAGTGGTTCAGGCGCTCGTTCTGCACCACCTTGCCGGGGGTGCCGCACTCCAGGGTGCCGGAGGTGATGCCGAAGGTCTGGTTGCCGAAGGTCCCATTAGTGGTTGCCTGGAGTGCCTGGGATAAAATTGAGTTGTCGGCCTTGCTACCCCACAGGACTGTCCCGAGACCACAACCAGTGTTTGCCTTGCCGCTGGCCGCAAAGGCAGAGCCGGCAGCAACGACGGTGAATACTGCTGCGAGAAGAATTCTTTTCATACGCGCCTCCTGATAGAAGTTTTCTTATTGCTGTCTAACCGTACCATATAACGAGACGTTGTCAACGCCTTATGGCATTTGCGTCTGGTGGATTACTGCCAAACCCGCCGGAGAAGACCCGATCCAGAAAGTCCACAAGGGAGCGCCGCAGTTCGGGGTCGGCAAAGGAGCCCACGTGCCCGCGGCCCGATGTGGTCCAGAGCTGCGCGGACGGCCCGGCGGCCTCGTTCAGGAGCCTGCCGTGGCGGGCCGGCACAATCGGATCCTGCTCGTCGCTGATGATGATGAGCGGAACCGGCGCCACCTCTCCCACGAAACGTAGAGGGCTGTAGTCGTCATTGAAGAGGAGCGAAAGGGGATACTGGAGGGGCCAGGTGAGAAAAAAACCTCCCAGTTTCTCCCGGGCGATGAGGCGGTAGCCGGCAAAGGGGCTGTCGGCGACCAGGGCCCGAACCGCTCCCTTGTGAGGGGTGGTCGCCACCAGGTGGATGGCGATGGCTCCGCCCAGGCTCTGCCCCAGCACAGCGACCCGCGCCGGGTCCACCCCCGGCAGCGTCAGCAGCGTCCCGAGGGCTGCCTCCGCATCCCGATGGATCCCGTCAATGTCCGGCTCCCCCCCGGACAGTCCGTAGCCTCGGTAGTCGACGATAAAAACCGCGAACCCCTCCTGGACCAGCCAGAGCACGCTGTTCACGTGGGTGCTGATGTTTTCGGCGTTGCCGTGGAGAACGAGGATGCTCCCCCGGGGCGGTCCGGCTGGGCGGAAAAGCCAGCCGTGGAGGCGGATGCCGTCGGCGGCACGGAAGGAGACATCCTCTGCGGGAAAGCGGCGCAGCAGCGGGTTGTCCACCAGTTCCCGCTGGGGATAAAACAGGAGCGACGAACAGCCTGCACACAGCAGGAATAGGGTCAGCAGGGCGACAAAGAAGGTTATCCGCATGGTCTCTCCGTAAATAACAATGGCCGATGGTAGCCGATCCCGCCTTCTCCGTCAACGGCACCCGCTCCTTTGTTCCGCACCACATCGGCGCAGGAACCTCGGCCTTGACTAATGTCACGGCAAAGATTAATCTGTATTAAATTTGTTACGCTTCATCACCCTTTACCGTATCAAAACACCCGAGGTCATGCCCTTGCGCCTGTCGCTCATCGCCAAACTCTCCCTCGCCATCAGCCTCATCCTCCTCACCACCATGGGGCTCTTCGCCTACATCAACGTGGAGCAGCTTGAAAAACTCCTCTTCGAGGAGGCGGTCATCGATGCAGACAAGCTGAGCGAAACCATCATCCGCACGACCCACTATCACATGCTCGAGAACAACCTGAAGCGGGCCTACCAGATCATCGACGAGGTAGGATCCCAGCGGGAGACCATCGAGCGAATCAGGATGATCAACAAGTTCGGCCTCGTCACCCACTCCACCGACAACAAGGAAATCGGACTCTTCCTCGACAAGAAGGCCGAGGCATGCAGCATGTGCCATTCGGGGCCATCCCCCCTTGTCCACGCCACTACCATGAACCGCAGCCGACTCTTCACGAGCAAGGAGGGGAGAGAAGTCCTCGGCATCGCCAAGGCCATCTACAATGAAGAGCGCTGCTTCACGGCCCCCTGCCATTTCCACCCCAAGGAGGCCAAGGTCCTCGGCGTCCTGGACGTCATCGTCTCCCTCGACCAGATGCACCAGAAGGTCTACGCCTACCGCAACGAGATCATCGTCCTCACGGTCATGCAGATCGGCCTCATCGCCCTCTGCCTCACCTTCCTGACCCAGCGACTGGTCAACCGGCCGGTCCGCGCGCTGGTCCGGCACGCCCACCTCATCGGCGGCGGCGACCTGGACGCCCGGGTGTCCGTCAAGAACCGCGACGAGCTTGGCGACTTGGCCGAGGCCTTCAACGGGATGACGATCAACCTGAAGAAGGCCCGGGTAGAACTGGAGGACTGGGGAAAGAACCTTGAGGATAAGGTGGAAGAGCGGACCCAGGAGATCAAGAAGATCCAGTCTCAGCTGGTCCATTCGGAGAAGCTCGCCTCCCTGGGGGAGCTCGTGGCGGGGATAGCCCACGAGATCAACAACCCCCTGACCGGCATCCTCGTCTTCGCATCGCTCCTCTCCAGCGATTCAAAGCTCGATCCGTCCCTGAAGGGAGACCTGGACCTGATTGTCAAGGAGACCCAGCGCTGCGCCCGGATCGTGAAGGGGCTCCTTGACTTCTCCCGGGAGTCGATGCCCCAGAAGAAACCCTCATCTCTCAATGCCATCATGGACGCAACCCTGACCCTCATTTGCAATCAGGCGTGCTTCCACGACATCAACGTCATCAAGGAGTACAACCCCGACATCCCCGAGATGCATATGGACCCGAACCAGATCGAACAGGTATTCATAAACCTCCTCCTGAACGCCTGCCACGCCATCGGAGGACCGGGGGAAATACGAATCAGAACCGGTTTCGACCAGGAACGGAAGGAAGCCTACGCGGCCATCACCGACAACGGCTGCGGCATCCCCGAGGATAACCTTTCCAAGATATTCGACCCCTTCTTCTCAACCAAGGAGAACAAGGGGACCGGTCTGGGACTGTCAGTGTCCTACGGGATCATCGAGGGTCATGGGGGAAGCATCGACGTGCAGAGCACCGTCGGGGTGGGTACCACCTTCACCTGTTGGCTGCCGCTGGACCATGAAGGCGCGCTGGAGGCGGCATCGGCAACGGCGGCCAGTCCGGCGCCGCAGGAGCCTGCCTGATCATTCCTGTCATTCGCATCCCGTGTAACGAGAAAGGGGCCCACGATCCGTGTGCCCCTTTCTTCATCCGCATCCCGCATCTGCGGGCTCGGGTCAACTGCTCATCTGGTTCCGCACCGAAATCCGCAGCTTCTTCAGCAGTGCCTGGAAGTTGGGGCGAAGCATCCCCGTTTCCTCGGCGGCGCGGGTGATGTTCCAGTTATTACGCTTGAGGGCCTGGAGGACGAAGGCCTTCTCGATGGGCTCCACGGCCCGCTCCCGGATCTGCCGCTTGGTCTCCTTGAGCTCCTCCACGGTCTGGGGAATGTAGCTGGCGGCTCCACCTCCCTCTCCTCCGGAAAGACGGAGTTCCAGATCATCCTTCTGGATCACATCCTCCTCCGCAAGCACCACGGCCCGCTCGATGATGTTCTCCAGCTCCCGCACGTTGCCCGAAAAATTGTAGTCCTCCAGAAGCGCCATGGCGTCGGGTGCAAGGCCCCGGATCTCCCGCCCCATTTCCTCGGAAAACTTTTTAAGGAAATAGGCGATGAGGATGGGAAGGTCGCCCTTGCGCTGGCGCAGGGGAGGAAGATCGATGGGGATGATGTTAAGCCGGAAGAAGAGGTCCTCCCGGAAGGTCCCCTGGCTCACCAGGGTCCGGAGGTTCTTGTTGGTTGCGGCGACGAGACGGATATCGATGGGGACCGGCTGGGTGCCACCGATGGGGGTGATCTCACGCTCCTGGAGGACCCGCAGCAACTTCGCCTGAGTGGTGAGGCTTATGTTCGATATCTCGTCCAGGAAAAGGGTACCGCCGTCGGCAACCTTGAAAAGGCCGGTCTTGGTCTGGATGGCACCGGTGAAGGACCCCTTCACGTGGCCGAAAAGCTCGCTCTCCAGGAGGTTCTCGGCCAGGGAGGTACAGTCGACGGCAACAAAGGGATTCTCACGGCGGTTGCTGTGGTTGTGTATGGCGCGGGCCACCAGTTCCTTTCCGGTGCCGCTTTCGCCGGTGATGAGGACGGTGCTGTCGGTGGGGGCCACCTGGATGATGCGGCGATAGACCTTCTGCATCTCCTTGCTCTCCCCCACGAAGAGGTCGAAGCCGTGGTGCTCTCCCAGCTCCTTCTTCAGAAAGATATTCTCGATCAGCACGGCGCGCTGATCGAGAGCTTTCCTCACTTTCTCCGTAATCTGCTCCGGGGTAAAGGGTTTGGCGATGTAGTCAAATGCTCCGTTCTTCATGGCCTCGACGGCGGTGTCGACAGTGGAGAATCCTGTGATGATGATGACCGGGACTTCGGGCTGAAGGACCTTGATCGCTTTGAGGACTTCCATGCCGCTCATGCCGGGCATCTTCAGGTCGGTGATCACCAGGCTGAAATTCTCCTCTTGCATCCGTTCGAGGGCAATCTGCCCGCTGGCGGAGGTCTCAACATGGAACCCCTCCTTCTCCAGGATGCGCCGCAGCCCTTCTCGAATGACCGCTTCATCGTCAACTACAAGTACATCGATGTTTTCCATCGCCACCTTCCCTTTTCGCTCGCGAACGCTGGGGTTTCTCAGACATTACAGACCGGCGACAAAACAACAGACAATTAGTAGTTTCTAAATTACATCAACCGGGATAACAAGTCAAACACCTTGTGGGTCGCCGTTCTCGGCCGACGCCCCCCTCTTGAACTATTATTCAGCAATTTCAATGTCATACAGCCTGCACAGAACCGTATATTATTTTATACACCCTCTCCGCAGCCACAATTCGACGCAATTTCAATGTGTTACTAACAACCAGCAATTCAGGCGGCTCCGCGGCGTCCCGGACCCGTATAGCTGATTTATACACATTGCCCCCTCCGTGCGCTGACGCGCCGCGTCATTGGACCGGATTTCTCCCAATTTCCAGCCACTTAAAATTATTTAATCAATCTGGCATAACGGATGCAGTTAAAAAATAACAAAACGACAACATCGTCCCACTCCCTGTCCAGGAGGATGACATGAAAACCACCATCAGATCACTCTTTGCACTTCTTGCAGCATCAGGCACAGCATTGGCGGCAAGCGGCGCCGAATCCGACAGTAACGGGTTCCTGGTAACCCTCTTCCTCGCCTTCGGCGCCCTGGTTATAGCATTCCAGCTGGTCCCCGGCCTGCTCCTGTTCGGCTCCATGATCAGAGGGCTTTTCGCCAAGCCATCCGACGCATCAGCCATGGGTGACTCCGGGGGCAAGAGGTAGTAGCGAACGTCATGGGTACACGAGTTAACAATTCTGACGAAGAGAGGACAACGATGTTAGGACTTCTCATAGCAGATAACGATACCGACGCTCGCAAGGAACTGGCGGATCTCTTCATCGAGGCAGGCTACAACGTTATCGTGACCAACTCCGCGGCCAACGCCCTCTACGGGATACTCAAGAAGACCGCGCAAGTGGTCCTGATCGGGAGCGAGTTCGACGAGTTCAAGGCCGGCGAACTTATTCCGCTCCTCAAGAAATGCGACCGGAACCTGACGATTATCCTCGTCTCCGACGACCCCTCGCTCCCGGTCATCCGCAAGCTCCGCAAGGAAGGAATATTCTACCACGCGCTGAAACCGGTCAAACCGGAGGACAAGGAAGAGATTCGCCAGGTTGTGCGGTGCGCCTTCGAAAACCTCCTCAGCAACCGACCGGCACGGTAACGTAATCAGTTAACCAACCAAGGAATAGAAAGGAAAAAGGAGGACACCATGAAACGCTCGGCATTGGCACAAACAGTCGCAGTATGGCTCGGCACAGCGGCACCGGCGCTGGCCGCATCGGGAGCTCGGGAAGATAACAGCGGAATCTTCGTCTGGATATTCCTTGGTTTCTGCGCCCTCATCGTCGTCGCCCAACTCGTTCCGGCTCTGCTCATGATGCTTGGCTTCGCAAAAGGGCTCAAGAAGGAACAGCCCATGGCCAAGGAATCCTCCCACCACTAGGGAAACTCGCGGAGGCGGTCCCCATGAAGAAACAACGCATTAACTGCACAAAAAAAGGAGGCGACGTAATGGCAACCCTACGATCAGCAGCTCTCGTGCTGTCGATTCTCTCGATCTTCCCGATGGCGGCCCTTGCCGCCGAGAAGTCCGAGGACGCATGCATCGACTGCCACGGCGACAAAAACATCAGCGGCAAAAGCGGGTCTCACCTCTTCATCGACCCGGCCCAGTACAAAAAAACCAGCCACTCGGTCATCGGGTGCACGTCCTGCCACGAATCGGTGACGGTGAATCACCCCAATGACGGCATCAGACCTTCGCGGGCCACCTGCAAGGAATGCCACAGTCCGGTCCATCAGGAGTACGCCGCAAGTCTCCACGCCAACAACGCCGCGTGCGCCGATTGCCACAACCCCCACGCGGTGAAACCGCCGATGCTGACATCGGCCCGCGACATGAACGCCATGTGCGCCAAGTGCCACGAAACCGCCAAGATGGTAACGACCCACGCAAAATGGCTCCCGCAGGCCGACCTCCACATCGACGCACTGCCCTGCATTACCTGTCACACCGGGTCGCAGAATTACGTCATAACCATGTACGTCGAGAAGCGGATGGGGACAAAAGCCCATAGCGACTTCAAGGTGGCAAGCTACGATGAGCTTACCCAGCTCATACCGGGCGACAAGGATGTGAAATCGCTCATCGACACCAATGGCGACAACTTCATCTCCCTCGCGGAACTGCGGTCCTTCAACCGCAATGCAAAAAACGACGACATGAGACTCTGGGGGATGATGACCCCCGAGAAGGTGACCCACAGCTACCAGATCCTTGACAATCGCTGGGACTGCACCTTCTGCCACGCCTCCGGCCCCAGGGCCATGCAGACAAGCTTCGTTGCTTTCCCGGACAAGAGCGGAACCTTCACACGCATGGCCGTCGAAAAAGGAGCCGTCCTCGACGTCCTCTACGGAACACCCGACTTCTACATGATGGGCTCCACCCGCAGCACCGCACTCTCTATAGTCGGCGGCCTCATCATCCTCGGCGGCATGGGCTTCGCCGGAGTGCACGGGACCCTCAGATTCCTCACCAGAAAGAACAGAAAGGAGCACTGATCATGAGCACCCACACTGAAAATACCGTGCATGAGAGCCACGCCGAACACGCAGAGTATATCTATCTTACCCCCATGCCGGTCAGGATCTGGCACTGGATCAACGCCCTCGGGATCGTCACCCTCTGCGTCACCGGCATCCAGATCAGGTTCCCCGAGTATGTGAACATTTTCGGGACCTACAAGGCAGCCATCAGGCTCCACAACACCGCCGGAATCACCGTCGCAATCTTCTACGCCATCTGGCTCGGTTACTACCTGATCGTGAAGGGGAACCTCTTCAAGCTCTACGTCCCCAACACCTATGATATCAAGATGGGGATCTTCCGGCAGGTGCTCTTCTACTTCTACCACTTCTTCAAAGGGGGACCGAGCCCGCACCATGCAACTCCCGACGACAAGTTCAACCCGATGCAGAAGGTGGCCTACATGGGACTCATGCTCGTGCTGATGCCACTGGTCATCCTCACCGGCATCCTGATCCTCAACGTGGCGCCCCTCAGGGAAATGATCATGCTGCTGGGAGGCCTCAAGATCATGGTGAGTGCCCACTTCCTGATCGCCTGCTGCTTCTGCGCCTTCCTCTTCGTCCATATCTACCTGGCAACCATGGGGCACACAATGCTCGCCCACTTCAAACCCATGTGGGACGGCTGGGAAGAGGTCAAGCACCACTAAATTGAGGAGTCTGACCATGAAAAAGGCGAAACGGACAACCCGTTTCGCCTTTTTCATGCACTCTCAACTAGCCGGAAACACGACGGCTATGAAAAACCAGTATTTAAAATTGACTAATCTGGCTGACTTCCCTATAATCCAGCCAGTTTGGCGCATCAGCATTCAATCCTTCAGAGGAGGCTAACATGAGATTCCGCTTCACCCTTCCCCTCGTGGCCTGCACACTCGCCATTGCCGGTCTTGCCTTCGGCATCAGCATCAAGGACGTGGTCTTCAACACGAAGGACGCCGGCAAGATCGTCTTCAGCCACAAGGTCCACATCGGCAAGAAAGGGATCGACAACAACTGCAAGGCCTGCCACCCCGCCATCTTCGACATGAAGAAAAAGGTGACCTACACCATGGCCGACATGGAGAAGGGAAAATCGTGCGGCGCCTGCCATACCGGCAAGGAGGGAGTCTTCCCCCTCAAGGATTGTGCCCGTTGCCACGCGGTAAAGGAAATCACCTACCAGGTGAAGTCCGCTGGCCCCACGCCGTTCAGCCACAAGAAACACCTAGCCATGTATTCCGACTGCAGCTCCTGCCATCCCAAGCTCTTCAAGGCCGGCAAGAACAAACCCGTCACCATGGCCGAAATGGAAAAGGGGAGATCCTGCGGGGCCTGTCATAACGGCAAGTCCGCCTTCAGCGTGGATGAGTGCTCACGCTGCCATTTAGTGAAGGAAGTGGGCCTCACTTCAAAGGAAACTGGCAAGATCATCTTCAGTCACAAGCTCCATGCCGCGAAAAGGAAGTGCGGCGAATGCCACAACAAACTCTACGCACCGGGCCGCAACAAGCCGGTCGGCATGGCCGCCATGGAGAAGGGAAAGTCGTGCGGCGCCTGCCACAACGGAAAGGGGCTCTTCGACGTGAAGCAGTGTGCCAAGTGCCACCCAGTCAAGAATGTTGACTTCAAGGTAAAGGGAGCCGGACCGGTCAGATTTGACCACGGAGTCCACCTGAGCATGTACAGCTGCAACGCCTGCCACACCAAGATCTTCAAGGCGGGCCGCAGCGCCAAGGTCGTAACGATGCTCGAAATGGAGAAGGGCAAATCGTGCGGCGCCTGCCACGACGGCAAAAAGGCCTTTACCGTGCGCGAAAACTGCGTCAAGTGCCACGACATGTAGTCATCCTGACTAGTTATAAGTAGGTCGTCTTCCAAGGGCGGGGGTAAAACTCCCGCCCTTGCATTATCTGCCGACCGGGGTATCCTTTAAATGAAACGAATCGCATCCAGGGAGCGCCCATGCTGAAAAGCTTCGCCGCAAAGGCAACCGTGCCGCCGGCCATCGCCGTGACCGGCTTCGTCGTGGTCTGCTGCATCCTGCTCTACTCGGTCATCAAGACCGACATGCTCAATGACGCCATAGAGCACGAAACCAACCTGGCCGGAACCATCGTCAAATCGGCCCGTTTCGCCATGCTGAAGGACGACCGCGAAACGCTGCGCAATATCATCGACAACATCGGTCAGCAGAAGGGGGTTGAGCACACCCGCATCTTCAACAAAAAAGGGGTAATCATGTTCTCGGCCCACGCCGAGGATGTGAATAAGCTCGTTGACAAAAACGCCGCCGGCTGCATCGCCTGCCATGCCGGTCCGGTGCCGCTCACCAGCATGGGAAGGATGGAACAGGCCCGGCGCTTCATCAACGAGAAGGGGCACAACGTCATCGCTATCACGGTCCCCATCTACAACGAGCCAGACTGCTTCAACGCCGCCTGCCACGTCCACAGCCCCACCCAGAAACTCCTCGGCACCCTCGACATCGGTCTCTCCGAGGCACCGCTCCAGAAGACCCTCGGCACCCTGCGCGGCAGAATGATCGTCTTCTGTCTCATGGTCCTCATCCTGACCGTTGGAGGTGTTTCAGCGCTCCTTCTTCGCAATGTCCTTCTCCCAATCAAAGAACTGGCCAACTACGTTACCGCCATCAACAGGGGGGAACTGAACCGGAAGGCGCCTGCCTATCGGGATGAGATCGGAGAACTGGCCCGCTCGTTCGAAGATATGTCAGCCAGGCTGAAGGCTACGCAGGCTGAAGTGAAACAGCAGAAGGCAGCCGAAGGCGACGGCGCCGACAGCCGCTCCTGACACCGTCGTTCATGACCGACACCCGTGATACACCCCCCATGAAGCAGACCCAGGGAAACCCTCCCCAACCCGACGCGGCCGGCACCCCACCGGACCGGGACACAGTGCGCCAGGAAACCATCCTGCGAATCAAGCAACTGAGGAGCAAGTCCAACCGGGGGCTTTGGGCCCTGGCCCTTTTCATTGCGGTCAGCATCGTGGCCCTCGGGGATTTCAGCATCCTCCCCTCACTCCCCCCGGCGGTTCGCATGACTCTCGGGAAACCTCCCTCGTCCATCATGATCAGTGGGGCACTCGTCCTGTATACCTTCTCGGCCATCATCCTCATCCTTTCGCGCATGATGGGGGGGAAAGAGGAATACAGTGGTTTCGCCCATGTGGGATACCTGACTGCCTTCTACGGCTTTTACCATTTCGCCAAGGCCCTTAACGAGAATTACTGGGCGGTCTTCGTGGCAGGCCTTACCATACTGGCGCTCGAAAGCTACCACATCTGGAACTTCTGCAACGAGGCGATCCGTCGTGAGCAGGAGGTCCTCGATACCATCGAGCGATTCAGAAAATCGTAGTCCACCAACCGTCTCCCTCCTATCCTCCACCACATGCCATCACTTGAAAACGCTTGACGAACCCGGGCATACTTGCTAGCTTTGTTCGGAGGTTACACCGTTTTACAACCATATATCGCCAACTCGCTAGGGGAGTTTCGACTGAGAGTCTGTCGCACCGCGGCGGACAACCCTTTGAACCTGATCCGGATAATGCCGGCGTAGGGAAGCGTCCACCATGGTCACTCCTCGACCACGGGCCGCTTCTGCGGCTTTTTTTGTTTACACGATCATGCATACCATCGGCCGCCGCGGGCGGCACGGGCACCTGGAGACAGCAATGGAAATCATTCTCAATGGCGAAACACGGGCTGCCACCCCCATGTCGATTCAGGAACTCCTCCGTTCCCTCGACATCGACCCCCGGAGGGTGGCCGTGGAACTGAACCACGACATCCTCCCCAAGGGTGCGTACGAATCGACCCAACTCAACGCCGGAGACCGGATCGAGATCGTCCACTTCGTGGGCGGCGGATAACAAAGGAGACTTACCCATGTCCACTACAAACGACAAGCTGATCATCGCCGGCCGGGAGTTCAGCTCCCGCCTCATGGTCGGGACCGGCAAATACGCCAGCAACGAGCAGATGGTGGCGGCCCTGGAGGCCTCGGGTGCCGAGATCATCACCGTGGCGGTGCGGCGGGTGAACATCACCGACCGCTCCAAAGAGTCGCTCCTGGACTTCATCGACACGAAGAAATATACGCTTCTCCCCAACACCGCCGGCTGCTACACGGCCGACGACGCGGTCCGCACCTGCCGATTGGCCCGGGAGGCGGGCATGAGCGACATGGTGAAACTGGAGGTCCTCGGCAACGAGAAGACCCTCTACCCCGACAATGAGGAACTCCTCAAGGCGGCCACGATCCTTGTCAAGGAAGGGTTCACCGTCCTCCCCTATACGAGCGACGACCCCATCGTCTGCAAGAAGCTGGAGGATATCGGCTGCGCAGCGGTCATGCCCCTGGGTGCCCCCATCGGGAGCGGCCTCGGCATCCGCAATCCCTACACCATCCGGATCATCATGGAGACGGTGAAAGTGCCGGTCATCGTGGATGCCGGCGTGGGAACCGCCTCCGACGCGGCAATTGCAATGGAACTGGGCGTTGACGGCGTCCTCATGAACACCGGCATTGCCGGCGCCAAGGACCCCATCGCCATGGCCGAGGCCATGAACCTGGCGGTGCGGGCGGGACGGCTCGCCTACCGGGCGGGACGCATCCCGAAAAAACTCTACGCCACCGCATCGAGCCCCATCGAGGGAATGATTGAGTAAAGTCGATTTTCCCCTCTACCTCATCACCGACCGGCACCAGACGGTTGGCCGGGATCTCCTGGCCGTGGTGGAGGAGGCCCTGGCGGGAGGGGTGCGGGCCATACAGCTTCGGGAAAAGGACCTCTTCCCCCGGGAACTTCTGGAGCTGGCCCGTGCAATGCGGGAGTTGACCGACCGTTACGGGGCGAAACTCCTCATCAATGATCGGGTGGATGTCGCCCTTGCGGTGGGAGCCGACGGCGTACACCTGGGGGAAGCGAGCATCCCCGCCGATGTGGCCCAACGGCTTCTCGGCACGGAGAGACTCGTCGGCGTCTCCTGCCACGGCCTCAAGGGTGCCTTGGCTGCCGAGAGGTTGGGAGCCGACTTCATCACCTTCGGCCCCGTCTACCCTACCCCCTCGAAGGCTGCCTATGGCGACCCGGTGGGGGTAGAACAGCTGGCCGAAGCGGTGGGGCTTCTTCGCATCCCGGTCTTCGCCCTTGGCGGCATCTCCCGGGGCAATACCAGCGAGGTCATGGCTGCAGGCGCCGCCGGCGTCGCCCTCATCTCTGCCATCATCAGCGCCGGCAACCCCACAGAAGAAGCCCGTGCCTTCCTGTCGCTCCTGGCGCCGGAAAACCGCACCGAGTAACCGATGCCCGATTCGCTCATCCATCCCGATCTCCGTTTCCACTCCTACGGCACGTACCTGCGCCGCCGCTTCGGTTGCCGCGTGAGCAAGGTGAACGTGGACGGAGGGTTCACCTGCCCCAACCGCGACGGCACGCGGGGGACGGGGGGGTGCATCTACTGCGACAATGCCTCCTTCTCCCCCGGGGGAACGGTAGCCGAGAAACCGATCGAGCTCCAGATGACCGAGGGGATGGCCTACCACCGGCACCGCCTGGGGAGCGAGAAATTCATTGTCTACTTCCAGAAGTTCACCAACACCTACGCCCCTGTCGACAGGCTCAGGGACCTCTACACCCGTGCCCTGGCCCATCCGGAGGTGGTCGGCATCTCGGTCGGCACCCGCCCCGACTCCCTGTCGGACGAGGCCATGGATCTTCTGGCCGACTTGGCGAAGCGCCACTACGTCTGTATCGAGCTGGGCCTTCAGTCCATGGACGATGCCATCCTCCAGCAGATCGGCCGGGGACACACCCTGGCCGAGTATCTCGATGCCGTGGGGCGGATCGCCGGCCGAGGTATCGATCTCTGCACCCACCTGATCTACGGCTTCCCCGGAGAAACCCGCGAAGGGTTCCTCCGGACCGCCGATTTGATCGCGGGGCTTCCGGTGAACTCGGTGAAGCTCCATCAGCTCCACGCGGTGAAGGGGACACGACTGGCCGAGCTCTACCACCGGGGCGAGTTCGTACCCATCACTCACGAAGAGTACGTGGCCACGGCCTGCGACTTTCTGGAGCTCCTGCCGTCGCGCATCGCCATCCAGCGCCTCTTCGGCTCGGCCCCCCTCGCCATCCGGGTGGCCCCCACCTGGGACCTGAAGAACAACCAGATGTGGTATTCCATCGTGAACGAACTGAAACGCCGCGGCACGTGGCAGGGATGCCGGCTCACCGGCGCCTGCCTTAAAGCGGGCAATCTGTAGGGGCGGATTTCAACCCGCCCTTTTCCCATTCAGGAGGGATATCATGAAATTTGCCACCTTGGCCGAAAGCGGCACGGAGTATCCCATCGGTAAAATCCTCTGCATCGGCCGCAATTACGTGGAGCATATCAGGGAACTGGGAAACGAGACGCCCGACACGCCGGTCATCTTCATGAAGCCCGCCACCTCGGTCATCGAAGACGGCGGCACCATCGTTATTCCCCCCTACTCCAAGGAGTGCCACCACGAAGCGGAGTTGGCGATCCTCATCGGAACCACGGGAAAGGATATCCCGGCCGAACGCGCCCTGGAGCACGTGGCCGGCTACGGCGTCGCCATCGACCTGACGCTCCGTGACGTGCAGGCCGAGCTCAAGAAAAAAGGACTCCCCTGGGAAATAGCCAAGGGATTCGACACCGCCTGCCCCCTCTCCCCCTTCGTCCCCGCCGACCGGATCACCGACCCGCAAAATTTGCGAATCCTTCTCACCGTCAACGGCAAGACGCGCCAGGACGGCTCCACCTCCCTCATGATCCACACGGTTCGCGAGATTATCAGCTACCTCTCGGGAATATTCACCTTGGAACCGGGCGACATCATCCTCACCGGCACCCCCGCCGGCGTCAGCGCCATTGTCCCGGGAGACGAACTCGTGGCCGAGATACCGGGCGTTGCCCGGCTCCAGGTTGCCGTTAAATAAATCTAATTCCTAGGATTAGAAGGGGATGGGAGGTCCATCCCCTTTTGACGTTTTACAGCCGCTATTTCGTCCCCGGCAGTTGTCGCCGGTCTCCCCCGATGCTAGAATGTAAGCCGCCACCCCCACGAACCGGGAGTACCCGATGCCGACAGCAGCCTTCGATGACATTAAGGGAAACATTCAGACCCTCCTCGGCGGGGCCACGGTAAGTCTTATCCCCGGGGAAGAGGCCCCCGGAGGAGAGGGTCCGGCTCTGGTCGAAGCGATCACCATCGACAATCTCCCCTACACATTTACGGCGCGGCGCGGAGCCATCCCCTTCACGCGAACGGAGGAAGTCTTCTGCCGCGAACTCCTGGCCGCGTTCGCCGCCCTGTTCACCGGGTTCAAGCAGGAGGGGTACGCCGCCCATTTCCGCACGGCGCTCCTGGCGTCGATCATGGATATCACCGTGGCCCGCTTCCTGCGAGGGGACCACCGCAAGGCCTTCTGGTCGATCCAGCAACTGATCCAGCTCCTGAAGAATCTCTCCTACCAGCGCTACGAGGGGAAACCGGCCACCACCGGGTTCCTCATTCACCGGACCAAGCTCCCGGAGTTCAGCCGGCGGGTCCGGTCCCAGAAGTACGACTGGACCGATCTCCACCCTCCCCAGACCATCAATGCGGATTTTTTCGCCAACCCGCTCACCTACCGGTTCATCGACGGGGTGAGTTCCCTTTTTGTCGGCAACATCCAGATGCAGGTGAGCGGCATCATCAAGACCAGAGCCACGGCCGAACGGGAGGAGGTTGACCGTCAGACCCACCAGGGGGCCTTCGCGCTGCTGCAGAGCGCCGGCACCGGAGCCTTCGCCGTAAAGGTCAACGAGGCGTCGGAGATCGAAGTCATCATCAGCCCCGACAAGCTCCTGGTACGGCGGCGGGGTCAGTGGGGGATCTTCGACCCGGACATCATCCGCTCCTTTCTGGCCGCAAGCCTCGGAAACGAGGAGATCAACCACCTGCTCTGGACGGTCTACACCCTCTCCAAGACCCGCCACGGCACTGTCGTCCTGATCCACGAGCGGAGCCCCCGGCAGCTTGCCCCCCTGAAACGGGGCTCCGTGGGAGGAGGCGATCCCCTCGGGGCACTCCTCTTCGGCAACGTAAAGGGAAAGACCATCGGCAGGCTCAAAGAGTCGGGAGAACTGCTCCGGCTCCTTTCGTCGGACGGCATGACGGTCTTCAGCACGAAGGGGAGGCTCCTGGAGACGGGGTTTATCATCGACACCTCCCACACGCGCGAAGTGGTGGCCGGGGGAGGACGGACCACGGCAGCCAGCGCCGCCTCCTACTTCGGCCGCGTCATCAAGGTATCGGAGGACGGCCCCATTGAACTTTACCACGGGGGCAAACGGGTCTACCGCTTCGGCTGACCCTGCACCCCGACAGATACGGGTACATCCTTTGCATCTTAATGAAATTGCCCGACACCATGGCCCGCCCCCTGCGCTGGGCATCAGCGAAACCTCCCTGGTACGTCACCGCATAAGGAGACCATAATGGCAAACAACCTGCGCCTCGGCTCAAGGCTGATCCGCTTCTCGCTCCTTGGGGGCTTCGTCATTGCCCTGATCGGAAGCATCTGCGCCTATTCCGCTGGCTCCCACGCCGGCGACACACCGGCGGCCCAGGGATACGCCCACCTCACCCTCGGCCTCTCCCTCGTCAATGCCGCCCTGTTTCTCTTTGTCCTCTGGATGCTCACCGCCAGAAAGCTGGTGACGAGAGTCAATAAATTGGCTGGAGCCATGGACCGGGGAGCCGAGGGGGATCTGACCATCACGATCAGGGACGAGACAGAGGACGAACTGGGGCTGCTCTCCACCAACTTCAACGCTATGCTCCAGCACCTGGCCGGGACGGTCACCAAGGTAAAATCATCGGTGACCGAGTTGCGCGCCATTGCGGCAACGGTCAAGGCTTCGGCCAACCGGGGCGTCGACACGGCAGAGGTCCAGGCCGAGGCGGTCCAGGGGACCACCGAAGGGATCCACGCCATCGACCGGTCGGTTACCGACGTGGCCCTGTCGGTGGAACAGCTTTCCCGCACCGCCGCCGAAAACTCCTCGTCGGTCCTCCAGATGTCGGCCAGCATCGAGGAGGTGGCCAACCATGTGGATTCCCTCGCAAACGCCGTGGAGGAGGTAAGTTCCTCCATTATCCAGATGGCCGCTGCCGAGAAAGAGATCGGCTCCAATGCCTCCACCCTCATGAACGACGCCATGCGGACCGCATCGCTGGTGGCCGAGATGGATACGTCCATCAAGCAGATAGAAAAGAGCGTTGTGGAGACCGCCGCCATCTCCGAAGAGGTACTGCGGGACGCGGAGCAGGGGCGCGAATCGGTGGAGAGCACCATCTCCGGCATCGACGAGATCCGCCGCTCCTCCCGTTCCGTGGGGGAAACCATCGAGACCCTGTCGCAGCGGGTGGGACACATCGGCACGATCATTTCGGTCATCAACGAGATTGCTGAGCAGACCAAACTCCTCGCCTTGAACGCCTCCATCATCGCGGCCCAAGCGGGCGAACACGGCAAGGGGTTTGCGGTGGTGGCCAATGAAATCAAGGAACTCGCCAAGCGGACCACCAGTTCAACCGGTGAGATCGGCACCATCATCACGGGGCTGCGGGAAGAGAGCGAGCGGGCGGTGACGGCCATCAGGCACGCGGAACTGCGGATCACCGAAGGGGAGAAACTGTCGTACCGCTCGGGAGAGGCGCTCCACAAGATTGTCGACGGCGTGAAGATGGCGGCGGGGCAGGTGAACGAGATCGCTCGCACCACCGTGGAGCAGGCCCAGGCCAGCGAACATATGCGGGGCGCCGTGGAGCGAGTGGCCGGCATGGTGGAACAGATCGCGCGGGCCACCGAAGAACAGGCCTACGGCACAGGGCTCATCTCGGACGCCGTGGGCCGGATGAAGAACCTCACCTCACAGGTGCGACACTCCACCCAGGAGCAGCGCAACGCAAGCACCCTCATCGTCAGGTCCAGCGAGGGGATCACCCGAATGATCGCCACGATCCGCCAGGCATGCCAGGTCCAGACCGAGAGCACCGAAAAGATCGTCCAGGCAGTGGATAACATGGTGCGGACGTCCGAAGGAAATGTGGAGACCACCAGGGTCATGGAAGGGGCCGTCACCGGCCTCACCCGCCAGATCGACGAACTGAACGAAGCGATGACCGGATTCCGGGTTTAGAGCCTCAGTCGTCGGCCCGATAGCCGATCCTTACGGCCCCCCACTGCCTGCCGCCGATGGTTATCGGCGTCGACAGGTCGTTCATCACCTCCCCCGTGTCCCTCAGGTAGGTCTGGAGCAGGAAGCTCTGCGTATTGGTGGCGCAGCGGATGCCGGTCCGGTCGTTGAAGATCCGTTTGGTGCGGTTGTGGTCCTTGTCCACGGCGGGGTCGCCGGTAAGGGGACGGGAATAGCGCAGGTTGTGGGAGGGACAGTACCCCTTGCGGTCGACGCAGATGGCGTAGTACATGCCCCCGTCGCGGGCCAGAACCTCCTCCTGGATTGGCGAGATGAGCTCGTCGAAGAACCGGTCGGAGGGGGTGCGGTACTTCTGGGGCGCAGTGTTCGGAATTGGCGTGTAATCGGCGCTGAAGAGGATATCGAGGGTAATCTTACGCTCCGCCAACGCCTTCTCGATGACTGCCGTCACCCGATCGCGCAACTCCGCGGCATACCCCTTGACGGCATCGTGGTAGCATCCCACACTGAATCGGCCCACGGTACCGTAGATCTTCTCGGCCGTTTCCGAAAGCTCGCGGAATATGCGGGCCGTCTCCTCCATCTGGCCGTTCACCGATCCCGCCGTCGTTGACACCTGACCGATCTTCTCCGTAATCTCGACAGTTGTGGCGCTCTGCTCCTCGGTGGCCGTGGCAATCTGGTTGATCATGTCCGTGGACTCCTCAGCCAGCCGGAGAATCCCCTCCAGCTGCTGCCGGGCATGACCCGCCTTCTCGACTCCCTCCTCCACTTTCGCCTTTCCTTCGTCGATGGCGGCAACCACCGCCCCGATCTCTCCCTGGATGCTCCGGACAATGGTGGCAATCTGCCGCGTCGACGCGGCGGTACGGTTCGAGAGGGTCTTCACCTCGTTGGCCACCACCGCGAATCCCCGCCCCGCATCGCCGGCCCTGGCCGCCTCAATGGCAGCGTTGAGGGCCAAAAGGTTAGTCTGATCGGCAATATCCTCGATGATCCCGACGATCTCGCCGATCTGTCCTGAGGAGAGCTCCAGCTTCCCCATGGCGTCAAGGGTGCCGAGGACGCTGGAACGGATCTGGTCTATGCTCAGGGAGGTCTCCTCCACGGTCGTCATCCCCACCTTGGCGGCCTGGTCCACATTCAGAGAGAGCTGGGCCGCCCGCTGGGTGGTTACTGCCACGTCGTTCAGGGTGGCCGACATCTCCTCCGACGCCACCGCCACCGAGGTGGAAAGGTCCTTCTGCTCGGCTGTAGAGGAGACAAGCCCTTCGGTCTCCTTGACGGTGCGGCAGGCCGATATGGCGATGTGCCCCGCCTGACTGTAGAGGGATGTCACAATCTCCCGCAGCTTGGCGATCAGCATGTTGACTCCCTCGGCCAGCTCGCCCAGCTCGTCGCTGGTGCGGACCGGAACCTGGGAGGTGAGATCCCCCTCGCCGTGGGCGATGACCTGGATCCTGCCGGATAGCTCACGGATATTGCGCACAAGGGTCCGCCGGAAGAACAGGTACATGGCGCCGAGCATGGCCAGGAAGAAGATAACGCCCGCTGCGGTGAGGGCAACGGTCAGGTTTCGGGCACTTGTGTATCCTTCCTGAAGGGAGGTATGGCACCGGTGTACCGGGCGCTCTTTTCGTGGCACGACGTGCAGCGCTCCTCGTTCACCAGGGGAACGGCAAAACTCAGCACATGCCTGCCGTCGTCCAAAGTGTGCCGCCGCTCTCCGGCGCGGCCAGCCGCCATGGCCTCCACCACGGCCGGTTCGGGGGGAGCACTCTTGCTCCCTGACGGCTTCCCGCCGGGGCCGAACACTTTCAGGTCGAGCACCGTCCCTTTCCCCTTTACCCTCTGAACATACCGCTCGATCACCGCCATGTCCCCCGCCATCATGTACTCGGCAATTTCCTGAACGATAAGGGTGGAGAGGCCCCGGGTGTTGTTGGTCTGGAGCTTCATCAGGGCGGTGTATTCCAGCCAGATGGCGGTAACGCCGAGGATGGCAAACCCCACAAACAGGGTTGCGCCAATAATTCCCAGCACTTTGAATTCGAGCCTGTTTCTGAACATATCGCGACACCTCCACCGACAAACTTACATCTGATATCTTATCGGCACAGGGTGGGCGACACTTTAATGGATTTAAAACGCGTTTTGATTTTGTGATTAGAGGAAGGGATCGTGAAGAGCGTGACGGGAGCGCGTGTTATGAAAAAAAGCCCCGGATGACCGGGGCTTTTCAAGGCGATACGCTGGTGCTGCGGAAGAATCAGTTCCCTTCGTTCAGAACCGCGTGGGCTGCGGCAAGGCGGGCGATGGGGACCCGGAAGGGGGAGCAGGATACGTAGTCGAGGCCGATCTTGTGGCAGAAGATGACCGACGACGGGTCGCCGCCGTGCTCGCCGCAGATGCCGAGCTTGATGCCGGGCCGGCTGGCGCGCCCTTTCTCCACCGCCATCTTCACGAGGACGCCGACGCCGTTCTGGTCCAGGGAGACGAAGGGGTCCTCCTCAAGGAGCCCGCTCTCCACGTAGAATGGCAGGAACTTGCCGGCATCGTCCCGGGAGAGGCCGAAGGTGGTCTGGGTCAGGTCGTTGGTGCCGAAGGAGAAGAAGTCGGCCTCGCGGGCGATCTCGTCGGCGGTCAGGGCGGCCCGGGGAAGCTCGATCATGGTGCCGATCAGGTACTCCACCTTCACGCCGTAGCGGGCGATGACCTCCTCGCAGACCCGCACGGTGTTCTCCCGCAGCCGCGCCAGCTCGCTCACCACACCCACCAGCGGAATCATGATCTCGGGGACGATGGTGAACCCTTCGTTCTTGTTCAGCTCGCAGGCGGCCTCCATGATGGCCTGAACCTGCATGTCGTAGATCTCCGGGAAGGTGAGCCCCAGGCGGCACCCCCGGTGGCCCAGCATCGGGTTGAACTCGTGGAGGAATTCCACCTTGTTCTTCAGGGTCTGGACCGTGACCCCCATGGTCTTCGCCAGGGCCTCCACGTCCTTCTCCTCCTGGGGGAGGAACTCGTGCAGGGGCGGATCCAGGAGGCGGATGGTGACCGGCAGGTCCTTCATCTCCCGGAAGATGCCGAGAAAATCCCCCTTCTGCATGGGGAGAATCTTGGCCAGGGCTTTTTTGCGCCCTTCCACGTCCTCGGCGAGGATCATCTCGCGGACGGCGGCAATCCGGTCCGCCTCGAAGAACATGTGCTCGGTGCGGCAGAGCCCGATCCCTTCGGCCCCGAACTCGCGGGCCACGCGGGAATCATTGGGGGTGTCGGCGTTGGTCCGGACCTTGAGCTTGCGGTAGCTGTCGACCCATCCCATGAGGATGCCGAAGTCGCCCGTAAGCTGGGGCGCCACGGTGGGAACCTCACCGAGAATCACCTCGCCGGTGGAGCCGTCAAGGGTGACCGTGTCGCCCTTTTTCACCACCTGCCCCTTGGCGGTAACAAACTGGCTGGTGGCATAATCCACCTTGATGTCGCCGCAGCCGGCCACGCAGCACTTCCCCATCCCCCGGGCCACGACCGCCGCGTGGGAGGTCATGCCCCCCCGGGCGGTGAGGATCCCCTGGGCCGCGTGCATGCCGTGGATGTCTTCCGGAGAGGTTTCGACCCGCACGAGAATAACCCTGAGCCCCAGCCGGCCGGCGGCCTCGGCCTCGTCGGCGGTGAAGACCACCTCACCCGATGCAGCGCCCGGCGATGCAGGAAGCCCCTTGGCGATAATCTTCTTCGGGGCCTTGGGATCGAGGGAGGGGTGGAGGAGCTGGTCCAGTTGGGAGGGGGAGACCCGCAGCACAGCGGTCTTCTGGTCGATGAGCCCCTCCTTCACCATGTCAACGGCGATCTTGATGGCGGCCGTGGCGGTCCGCTTGCCGTTGCGGGTCTGGAGCATGAAGAGCTTACCCTTCTCGATGGTAAACTCGATGTCCTGCATATCCTTGTAGTGCTTCTCCAGGACGCCGCGGATATCCGCCAGCTGCCTGTAGCACTCGGGCATAACCTCTTCCATGGCGGGGAGGGTGGTGTCCTTGCTGTTGGCGCGGTTGATGGGCTGCGGGGTCCGGATGCCGGCCACCACGTCCTCCCCCTGGGCGTTCACCAGATACTCGCCGTAGAAGTAGTCCTCGCCGGTGGAGGGGTCCCGGGTGAAGGCGACGCCGGTGGCGCAGTCGTTCCCCATGTTGCCGTAGACCATGGACTGGACGTTGACGGCGGTACCCCAGTCGGCGGGGATGCCGTTGAGCCGGCGGTAGGTGATGGCCCGCTGGTTCATCCAGGAGCCGAATACGGCGCCCACGGCACCCCAGAGCTGCTCCTGTGGATCCTCGGGGAACGCCTTCCCCAGGGTCTCCCTGATCTTCGCCTTGAAGGCGCCGACAAGCTCCTTCCAGTCGGCGGCGGTGAGGTCGGTGTCCAGATGGACCCCCTTCTCCTCCTTCTTCTCTTCCAGCAGGTGCTCAAGGGTTTCCTTGTCCATTCCCATGACCACGTCGGAGTACATCTGCACGAAGCGGCGGTAGGCGTCATAGGCGAAGCGCTCGTCGCCGCTCTGGGCGATGATTCCCTGCACCGTCTCGTCGTTCAGCCCCAGGTTGAGAATCGTATCCATCATCCCCGGCATGGAAGCCCGGGCACCGGAGCGGACCGACACCAGCAGGGGATTCTTCGGGTCGCCGAAGGTCCGCTCCATGATGGCTTCCACCTTCTTCAGGTTCGCGGCCACCTCGGCGGCGAGAACCGGCGGATAGCTCTGGTTGTTGGCGTAGTAGTAGGTGCAGACCTCGGTGGTGATGGTGAAGCCGGGGGGAACCGGCAGTCCGATGGAGGTCATCTCCGCCAGGTTGGCCCCCTTGCCCCCCAGCAGGTTCTTCATGTCGGCCTTTCCCTCTGCCTCGCCGCTACCGAAGAAATAGACATACTTTTCAGCCATTGCACTCCTCCTCTGTGGTTGTGGCGGTGGAACCGCCGTTTACTGAAAGTCAAAACCCTTCAGCTGTATTAAATTTTATTAAGTGTCACTCAATACGATTCAGCCGGGCTAAAACATGAAAAAAGCCGCCTAGCGTGGGCTAGGCGGCTATCTTGGCGAAATCGGCGATGGTACCGAGCATCCGGGCGATCCCTGTCAGGAGCGCCAGGCGGTTGGTCCGCACCCGTTCATCCTCGGCCATGACCATGACCTTGTCGAAGAAGGTGTCGACGGGACCCCGCAGGGCGGCGATCTCCGTGAGGGCGTCCAGATAGGCACGACCGGCGATCTTACCGCGTACCGATGCGGCGACACCCTGGACGGCATCGTGGAGGAGCCCCTCGGCAGGGTCCTGGAAGAGGGCCGGATCCACTGCGACGTCCACCCCTTCCTTCACGATGTTGCCGACCCGCTTGAAGGCCACGGCCAGGGGCTCGAAGTCGGGGTGGGACTTGAACTGGGCCAGGGCAGCGATGCGGGCGGCAGCATCCACCAGGTCGGCGCAGCCAGCGGCCACGGCGGCCTCCACCGCGTCGGCGGCGTAGCGGTCGGCCATGAGGTTCACGAACCGTCCCCGGAAGAACTCCAGCACGTCGGCCTTCACATCGGCGGCCGGGCGGGTGAGCTTGGGGGCCAGGAGCCCCAGGGCCTTGTCCACCTGCTCCTCCAGGGAGAGGCGGTACCCCTTGTCGAGGATGATATTGATGATCCCCAGGGCCGAGCGGCGCAGGGCGTAGGGATCGGCGGAGCCGGTGGGAATGAGCCCCACGCCGAAGCAGCCGCAGATGGTGTCCAGCTTGTCGGCCATGGAGACGAAGGCGCCGATGTCCGACGACGGCAGCTCGCCCCCGGCCTGGGTCGGGAGGTAGTGCTCGGCGATGGCCGCTGCCACCTCGGCGTCCTCACCCTCGATGAGGGCATACTCGCGCCCCATGATCCCCTGCACCTCAGGGAATTCCCCCACCATGCCGGAGACCAGATCAGCCTTGCAGAGGAACGCGGCCCGGGAGGCCTTCCCCTTCACCGCCGGGTTCAGGAGGTCGGCCAGCCCTTCGGCCTGGGCCCGGAACCGCTCCATCTTTTCAAAGGAGGTGCCGAGCTTCTGCTGGTAGACCACGTTCTTCAGGGACTCCACCCGGGTCGAAAGCGCGACCTTCTTATCTTCCTCGAAGAAGAAGCGGGCGTCGGAGAGGCGGGCCCGGAGCACCCGCTCGTTCCCCTTGACCACCACGGTGGGATCCTCGGTGAGGGTGTTATTGATGGTGATGAAGCCGGGGAGAAGTTTCCCGGCGTCGTCGACGATGGAGAAGTAGCGCTGGTGGCTCCGCATGGAGGTGATGAGGACTTCACGGGGAACCTTCAGGAACTCGGCGGAGAAGGTGCCGTGGACCGCGCTCGGGTACTCGCAGAGATAGGAGACTTCTTCGAGGAGCCCCTCGTCGGGGAGGAGGTGACCGCCGGCCGTCTTGGCCACCCGGTGGATCTCCCGGCGGATGATCTCTTTTCTCCGCTCAGGGTCGGGGATGACGAAGTGGCGCTCGCACTCATCCAGGTAATGGGCGAAGTCCCGCACCGGGAACGGCTGGTTGGCCATGAAGCGGTGACCCCGGGAGATGGTGCCGCTCTCGATGTTCCCGAAACCGAAGGGGACCACGATGCCGTCGAACAGGGCCACGATCCAGTGGATGGGCCGTGCGAAGCGGACATCGAGATCGCCCCAGCGCATGGACTTGCGGAACGGAATATTTGCAACGAGCCGTGGCAGGATCTCGGCCAGGAGGTCCGGCACCGGACGGCCGCTCTCCTTGCGGACGGCGGCCACGTACTCACCCTTCTCGGTGGTGACGAGCGTCAGGGAGGCCACGTCCACCCCCTGCCCCCGGGCGAACCCTTCGGCAGCCTTGGTGGGCTTTCCTTCGGCGTCGAAGGCCACGTTCTTCGCCGGCCCCATGGCGGTAATCTCCGCGTCGGGCTGGACCGCCGGCAGTCCCTTCACCGCCAGGGCCAGGCGCCGGGGGGTGCCGAGGGTCCGGATGTCGCCGAAGGCGATGCGGGCGTGCTCCAGCTCCTTCGCCAGGAGGGCCTCCATCTCGGCCATGGCCCGGGGGATGAAGCCCGCCGGGATCTCTTCGGTGCCTATTTCAAGGAAAAGCTCTTTACCCATATCGAAATCTGTCCTTTCAGAAGAGAAAGACTTTTCCCCTCACCCCCAGCCCCTCTCCCCTGGGGAGAGGGTGGCCGAAGGTCGGGTGAGGGGATTCGTGGTGGCTACTTCTTCAGCATCGGGAAGCCGAGGCTTTCGCGCAGTTTCAGGTACCCCTCGGCGCAGAGGCGCGCCACGTTCCGCACCCGGCCGATGTAGGAGGCCCGCTCGGTGACCGAGATGGCCCCCCGGGCGTCCAGGAGGTTGAAGGTGTGGGAGCACTTCATGACGAAATCGTAGGCGGGAAGCACGAGCCCCTTTTCCACGAGCCGGACGCACTCCTTCTCATACATGGTGAAGAGCTGGAGGAGCATCGCCACATCCGCCTCCTCGAAGTTGTAGGTGGAGAACTCCACCTCGCTCCGGTGGTGGATGTCGCCGTAGCTGACCCCCTTGACCCACTCCAGGTCGTAGACGTTGTCCACCCCCTGGAGGTACATGGCGATCCGCTCGCAGCCGTAGGTTATCTCAGAAGATACGGGCTTCAGGTCGATGCCGCCCGCCTGCTGGAAGTAGGTGAACTGGGTGATCTCCATGCCGTCGAGCCACACTTCCCACCCAAGCCCCCAGGCTCCCAGAGTCGGCGACTCCCAGTCGTCCTCCACGAAGCGGATGTCGTGCTTCTGGGGATCGATGCCGAAGGCCCGCAGGGAATCCAGGTAGAGGTCCAGGATGTTCAGGGGGGACGGCTTCATGATGACCTGAAACTGGTAGTAGTGCTGGAGGCGGTTGGGGTTCTCCCCGTAGCGGCCGTCGGTGGGGCGGCGGGAGGGCTCGACGTAGGCAACGTTCCAGGGCTCGGGGCCGAGGACGCGGAGGAAGGTGGCTGGGTTGAAGGTACCGGCGCCCTTTTCGGTGTCGTAGGGCTGCTGAATCACGCACCCCTGCTTGGCCCAGTACCCCTGGAGGGAGAGAATCAGGTCTTGAAAGGTCAAAACAGCTCCTCCATCGGCATGAAATGAGAGTTCTTTACCCGTTGTGAACGGCGTTTGATGAAACTTAAAAAGAGTCCAAGTTACGGGCAATTAGAGTCGGAAAGATTACATTGTCCGGCGGGGCGTGTCAAGGATTAATCGGGTTCAATCTGCTTCAAAAAGGCGAGGGAGTTGAGGGGACGGGTGAGGTGGGTGGCGATGGCGCCGTCCAGGAGCGGCCCAACCTCCTGCAGGAACGCGGGGGGAAAGAGCACCGCCCCGAACCGGCCGGTGGCGACGCACCGGGCCAGGAGCGCCGCGGTATCCGGCCCGATGGGAGCGCCGTACCGGCCGCAGCCTGCGCAGAGGACCGTCCCCGCACCGCCGACGCGCCGCTCGGCGCCGGGCAGGAGGTCCACGCCGCACGAGGAGCAGCGGTCCAGGGAAATCCGGTAGCCGAGGATGTTGAGAAAATTCGCCTCGAAGAAGCGGCGGTCCGACGGAACGGATTCGCCCCCGTCGAGCCGCTCCAGGTAGGCAGTCAGGAGCCGAAAGAGCCGGGGGCTCGGCGCCCCGTCGGGAAGGTAGCGGTCCACGAGCTCCACGGCGTAGCCGGCAAGGCCGATAGAGCGGAGATCCTGCCGGATGCGGGGATAGAGGGTGACGATGTCGGCACTCCGCACCGAGGAGAGCCCCTCCCGCACCACCAGCTCCACGCTCAGGCGGGCGAAGGGCTCCAGGGCCGGGCCGAAGCGCCGCACGCTCCGCTTGGCCCCCTTTGCCACCCCGCGCACCTTGCCGTGCTGGAGGGTAAAGAGGGTGACGATGCGGTCGCTCTCCCGGTAGTCCATGGCGGTAAGGACGATGGCTTCACTGCGGCTCGTTTCCATGGAATGGAAAGTATCACCGGCACCTCGGCCCCGTCAATCCCCGACCGGAAATAGAGAAGGGCGACCGGCCATCCGGACGCCCTTCTCTATTTTTTCCCGCACCTCACCGCAGCCTGAGCCGCGCCAGAAGCTTGCCCACATACTTGTTGAGCGGATGATCGCGATGGAGACGCCGGAAGGGGGGCGGCTTCCGGGTGCCGATACGGTTCAGCTCGGCAACGGCATCTTCCCCTGCCCCGCGCCGCACCCCCTCGCGCAGGACCTCGACCGCTTCGAGCCGCCTGCCGGCCAGGTGGTAGATGCGCCCCAGGTTCTGGTAGAGAAGTGGGTTGTGGGGCTCACGGGCAATGGCCTCCCGGGCCAAGGCGATGGCGTCGCTGAACTTCCCGCGGGTCTTCGCCTGGCAGAGGGCGAGGTACGAACAGGCCGCGGGATGCGACTTCACCCGTGCCGCGTGCTCGAAGCAGGTCCGCGCCAGATAGACATGGCCATGCCCCAGGGCCTCGACTCCACGCTCAAACCACTCCTCGACGTGTGATGCTTCCATGGTGCGCCTCGCGATACCCGTTACGGCACTGCCGTTCACCTGACCCGAGCATTCAAATTCAAGATTCGAGCCAGTGTTATAACGTTATCGCGAAAGCCACCCAACAACCATAATCGGCCTCAATAAGCTGTAAAATAGGAGAAATACTGCTCGTACCCCCTAACGAATTACGACAGTCGTTCAGCCATTTAACATAACGGCTACCCCTCTGCGGAAACCGATCATGGCCCCACCACAAGCACCCCCGCCCCCCGGATCGCCCCCCGCCGAAGGTCGTCCAGTGCCCCGTTGGCGGCCTCCAGGGGATAGGGCTGCACCTCGGTCCGGACCGGCACCCGAGGCGCGAGGGCGAGGAACTCCTCTCCGTCCCGGCGGGTCAGGTTGGCCACCGATTTGATGCTCCGCTCACCCCAGAGGATGTCGTAGGGGAACGGCGGAATGTCGCTCATGTGGATGCCGCCGCAGACCACGACGCCCCCCTTCCCCACGGCCCGGAGCGCCGCCGGCACCAGTTCCCCTGCCGGGGCGAAGATGATGGCGGCGTCCAGCTCCTCCGGCGGCCGCTCCCCGGCGCTCCCCGCCCAGACGGCCCCCATCTCCCGCGCAAAAGCCTGCCCCCCGGCGTCGCCGGACCGGGTGAAGGCAAAGACCTGCCGCCCCTGGAACCGGGCCACCTGGGTGACGATGTGGGCCGCGGCACCGAAGCCGTAGATCCCGAGGCGCTCTCCGTGCCCCGCCATGACCAGGGAGCGGTAGCCGATGAGCCCGGCGCAGAGGAGCGGCGCCGCCTGCAGATCCGGGTACCCTTCGGGGATCGGGAAGCAGAAGCGGGCGTCGGCCACGGCGTACTCGGCAAAACCGCCGTCCCGGTGGTAGCCCGTGAACCGGGCCCCGTCGCAGAGATTCTCGCGCCCCCCACGGCAGTGGCGGCACACGCCGCAGGTGGAACCGAGCCACGGCACCCCCACCCGCGTTCCTTCCGCAAAACGGTCGACTCCCTCGCCGACACGCACCACGCTCCCCACGATCTGGTGCCCCGGGATGAGGGGAAGCTTCGGCTCCGCAAGCTCGCCGTCCACGATGTGGAGGTCGGTGCGGCAGATGCCGCAGGCGCGGACCTTCAGGAGCACCTCCCCGGGACCCGGTTCGGGCACCGGCACATCGGCAAGGCGAAGGGGCCTCGCCGGGCCGTCGAAGATCATCGCGCGCATCGCTCCACCTCCTGGCTGTCTTTCCCGTCAAGCCGCACCCGGAAAAGGGTCTGCCACCGCCTGGCGTCGCTCCAGCCGGTAACCGGGTCCGGGGCGACGATCTTCACCTCGTCGAATCGCATCTCCTCCCGGTCGAGGGAGACGGTGCTGGCCGCCATCTCCTTGGCCGCCAGCGGCATGTCGGCGTAGAGAAGCGAGAGGTGCGGCACGAACACGTAGCCCGAATCGTTCGCCACTGCCCCCTTCACCATTTCGTGGAGTCGGCGCAGGCGGGGTTCCTCCTCGAAAGCGACGAAGAGGGTCCGGAAATACTCCTCCGTCACCTGGAGCCCCGTCACCCGCAGGGTGATGGGCCCCGTCTCCGTTGCCCCATCGGCAAGGGTCCGGCACAGCGGCGCCAGCTCCGACTCCTCGGTGTAACTCCCGCCGTAGACCGTCACGTGGGGCTCGAAGGGAGGGGCGTCGTAGCGGGCGGCCAGCTCCCGGATCACCCCTTCGGCCCAACGGCGGCCGTCGGCGGCAGGGACGAGGAAGACGGAAAAGCGGCGGGACGCGGCGCTCACTGCGTCAACCCCTTCCTCCGCTCGTAGGTGAGAAACTCGTGGGGGGGCTCCCCCTCTCCTTCTTCCCGGGCCGTTTGCACGAAATCGGCGGGAAGCTTGGGGAAGGTCGTGTCACCCTCGTAGGGGCGGTGGACAACGGTGAGATGGATGCGGTTGGCCAAGGGGAGCGCCTCCCGGTAGACCTCACCGCCGCCGCAGACGAAGACCTCCCCGGCAGTACCGGCCAGGGCAAGGGCCTCGTCAAGGGTTCGGGCAACTGCCACCCCTTCGGGGCTGTATCCCTTCCGCCGGGTGAGGACGATATTCAGCCTCCCGGGGAGCGGTCGACCGATGGACGCGAAGGTTTTCCTCCCCATGATGACCGGATGCCCCATGGTGATTGACTTGAAGCGTGCCAGGTCGTCGGGGAGGTGCCACGGCATGGCCCCCTCCTTCCCGATGACCCGGTTCTCGTCCATGGCTGCGATGAGGGTGATGATCATGCGGTTTCCTCGAACTCCAGCACCTCGCTCGTGGTCATGGCCCTCCGCTCGGTGAGGTAGCCGTACCACTTGAGGAGCATGTCAATGAGGGTCACCACCGCCAGGACGGCCATGACCACCACCAGCCCGGCGTTCATCCTGAAGGTGAAGGCCTCGGCAGCCGTGGCAGCCGCGGCGGCCTTGCCGAGGAAACTCCCGGTCAGTTGCCACGCGGCAGTGAAGGTGGTGGCGTACATGAACGCCATGGGGAGGACGGTGGTCCAGGCGTAGCGGGCCTTGCCGCTCTTGATGAGGATCGTGGTGCCGACCCCCAGGGCAATGGCCGCCAGGAGCTGGTTGGAGACCCCGAACATGGGCCAGATGGTGGAGACGTTCCCCGACCAGATCAGGTACGACCAGGCGACCACCACGAGAAGGCTGGTGAGGATGATGCCGGGAAGCCAGTTCTGGCGGCCGAGGGGGGCGTAGACCCGGCTTCCCAGCTCCTGGAGGAGGAACCGCGCCACCCGGGTGCCGGTGTCGACGGTGGTGAGGATGAAGAGGGCCTCGAACATGAGGGCGAAGTTGTACCAGTAGGGCATCAGCCCCTTCATGCCGGGAAGGGACGAAAGAATGGATGCCATCCCCACTGCCAGTGACACGGCACCGCCAGGGCGGCCGGCCACGTCGGTCCCCACCATGGCCGACAGCTCCCGCACCCGATCCACCGGATAGCCCAGGGCCCCGATGGCGTCAAAGGAAAGCTTCGTGTTGATGGCGAAGTAGTCGCCGGGAATGAGGATCGTGGCCGCCACCAGAGCCATGACCGCCACGAACCCCTCGGCCAGCATGGCGCCGAAGCCGATCATGGGGATCTCCCGCTCGCTCATGATCATCTTCGGCGTAGTGCCCGAGGAGATGAGGGAATGGAACCCGGAGACCGCGCCGCAGGCGATGGTGATGAACATGAAGGGAAAGAGCTTCCCCGGAATGATGGGGCCACCGCCGGCCACGAACTCCGTCACCGCCGGCATCTGGATGGTGGGGGCCATGAAGATGACACCGAAGGCCAGGAGGATTACGGTGCCGATCTTCATGTAGGTGGAGAGGTAGTCCCGGGGGCAGAGGAGCATCCAGACCGGGAGGATGGAGGCGATGAGGCCGTAGGCGGCCATGGCGATGGTCAGGCCTCCCTTCCCCAGGCTGAAGAAGGGCTCCAGGGGGGAGCCGGGGATGTAGTGGCCGCTGAAGACCGCCGCCAGCAGGAGCACGAAGCCGATGGCGCTCACCTCCCCCACCCGGCCGGGGCGGATCCTGTAGAGGTAGAGCCCCATGAAGAGGGCGATGGGGATCGTGAGGAAAATGGTAAAGGTCCCCCAGGGGCTCTTGGCCAGGGAGTTCACCACGGCAAGCCCGAGCCCTGCCAGGGCCACGATCAGGATGAAGAGGATAGCCAGGGAGGCCGCCAGCCCCCCCACCGGACCGATCTCGTCCTTGGCGATCCGGGCCAGGGAACGGCCGTTGCGCCGCACCGACGCCGCCAGGATCACCATGTCGTGCACCGCCCCCACCATGACGGCCCCGATGAGGAGCCAGAGGAAACCGGGGAGGTAGCCGAACTGGGCCGCCAGCATGGGGCCGATGAGGGGACCTGCCCCGGCGATTGCCGCGAAGTGGTGGCCAAAGAGGACCCAGCGGTTGGTGGGGTGGTAGTCCATGCCGTCGGCCAGGCGCCGGGCCGGCGTTTTCAGGAGGGGATTGAGAGAGAGGACCTTGGCGGCAAGGAACGCGCCGTAGAACCGGTAGGCGACCAGATAGAAACAGGCGGCGGCCGTCACGAGCCAGAGGGCGTTCACCTTCTCCCCCGGGTTCACCACGCCGGTCACCACGGCAAGAGAACCCGCCGCAACCACCGAAATTACCAACCAGACGAGCTTGCCAATCATCTATGCGCCTCCTTTCCTGCAGAGCATCTCCGTGAGACACAACTAACAGTGCCGGAAGCTACACAAAAAATCAAGCGGTTCGGGAGGTTGGACTATCCTAGCCTGATCATTATGGCGCCAGCGAGAATCACCAGCGCCGCGCCGAGACGGATCCGGCCGCACGATTCGCCGAGGAAGAGGATGCCGATCAGCACCCCCATCAGGATGCTCACCTGGCGGACCGGCACGGCATAGCTCATGGGGGAGAGGTTCAACCCATAGCGGAAGGTGAGAAACGACGCCATCATCACCGGCCCGCTCACAAGGATAAGCGGCCAGTGCTCCCGCAGCTCGGCAACGATCAGGGGGCGGTAGCAGGGGCGGAGCAGGTTCACCGACATGAGCCCCAGCATGATCAGGACGAGGAAGTAGGTGAAGTAGAGGGGGGAATAGTCCCGGACGCCCACCTTCTCGGCGATGGAGCCGAGGGAGTAGATGAACCCCGCCGTAAGGGCGCTGCGCACCGTGGAGGAGCCGAGATTGCGGAAGGGGCGGAGGAACTCGTCCAGGGAGAGGCGCTCCATCTGCACCGAGAAGGCCCCCAGGATCACCAGCAGGATGCCGGCGAGCCCTGGCGTCGTCAGCCGCTCCCCCAGGATGCTCATCCCCCAGACCGGCACGTAGACCATGGAGGTCTGGGAGAGGGGGTAGACCACCGACAGGTCGCCCCCCCGGTAGGCGCGGCCGTTGAAGAGGTGGTAGAGGACAAAGCAGACCGCCCCCGCCGTCACCAGCAGGAGGGTCATGGGGTCGGGCCACCGGAACCGCTCCGGCAGAAGCGGCAGGGAGAGGGTGAAGAGGGAGCTGGAGGCCACGAACATCCACCAGATGAAGACGGTCTTGTGCCGGCTCCGTTTCACCAGCAGGTTCCAGAGGGCGTGCATCACGGCGGAGATGACGATGAGGGTAAAGGCGAGAGTGCTCACGGGGGGAGTATAGCGAAACTAAAATTTTAGTGATACTAAAAAATCTGCAGACAGATGCAATCTACGTAAATGCTCTATACAAATCACCCAACCGGCACCCAGATCTCGGTGCGAAGATTTTCGGGCTTGGTGCGGCGCGGGTCGCGGTTGAGATAAATCTCGAAACAGGGGGCATCCCGCAGCTTTTCGCTGCTTTCCGGGAGCCAGCGGGAGAAAATCGACCGGTAGGTCTGGGCGAACCGCTCGTAAGGCCCCTTGTGGAGAAAGACGGCATAGCGCCCTCCGGCGATGGTCTTCACCCCCACTTCCCCTTCCGGCTTCACGTCGCCGGTGAAGGTCATGCAGGCGTCGTAGCGGATGCTCTCCTCGGGAGTGACGGACGGGTCATCGTGGGATATGCCGATGAGGAGGGTATCTTTGGCCATGAGTCGCCGGGAGTAGGCGAACTTCATGAGCGCCTCCCACGCCCCGGCGGCAACCGTGCCGTAGGGCCCTGTGCGCCGTGCGAACAGCACCCTCGTTTCCGGGAACTTCCGCATATCAGCCTCGATCGGCATCGTCTCCTCCACCGCCGTCATCCCTTCCGTTCCTTCCCGCTCCAGGCATCTTTCCATGGTCCTCTCCTTTCGGTAGTCGGTGGGGCTCACGCCGAAGCGCTCGCGAAACGCCCTCGTGAAGGCGGCAGGCGTCTCGTAGCCGGCCTGCAGGGCAACCCCGGTGACGTTCTCCTCCCCGTGGGCGAGCCGCATCGCCCCGCGCTCCAGGCGAAGCCGCCGCACGTATCCATGGAGGGTCTCCCCCACATGGGCTGCGAAGAGCCGGTGGAAGTGGAACGGCGAGAAGCAGGCGATCGCGGCCAGGGTCTCCAGGGAGAGTGGTTCGTCCAGGTGCTGTTCGATGTGGAGCAGGACCCGCCTGATCCGCTGCCGGTGGTCGTCGAGGGTTATATCGCGTGGTGGCATGGCGTGACCTCCGAGAGAGAAGCTACCATCAAGTCAGGAACCGTCGCTATTCCGATCTTGCGTATTTTCTGCCGATAAAATAGTTGGCGCACGCAGGAAAAAGACCTATATTTATAGCCAAGCCAATATCTCAAAAGAGGTCTTTTTATGGAACGACTCTATGCCAAAGCATCAGTCAGCATCAGCGACCTGAAAAAAAATCCTTCACGCATCATCAATCAGGCCGAAGGCTCACCGGTGGCAATCCTCAACCACAACAAGCCCAGCGCCTACCTTATTCCGGCCGAAGCATTCGAAGCACTCATGGAAAAGCTGGAAGATTACGAACTGACGCGCGTCGTCAAGGAGCGGGAGAACGAGCCAACCGTCAAGGTTTCCCTCCATGAGCTATAAGCTCGAATTCAAGGAATCGGCCCTGAAGGAGTGGCGAAAGCTCGACGGCGCAATCCGTGAACAGTTCAAGAAAAAACTCGCCGAGAGACTGGATCGGCCCCGAGTTGATTCGGCCAGACTCTCCGGCATGGCGGACTGCTACAAGATCAAACTGAGGAATGCCGGCTACCGCCTTGTCTATCAGGTTGACGACAACCGTATCGTAGTCATCGTGGTAGCCGTCGGGAAGCGGGAAAACCTTGCCGTTTATCGGTCAGCCGAGAAGAGGGTGAAATAACGCGGCAACAAGGAATCACCGCTTTTGCCGACAGCAGCCCTTGGTATTCGACTGCTTCCCCGTATCTAGAAGGGGCATGTCGTCAACACCTATCCCTTTTCTAAAACGCTTATCCACGCCGCCGTGGTCATCACCGTGGCGAACATAAGTTGCTGGGTCACCAGCACCGCCCGGTGAAGCTCCTCGGCAGTGACGGAGCCGGCGCTGTTGGTAAACGCCAGCGTCCCCGTGGCGTCGGAGAGGAACTCCACGCCGAAACCCCGGTGAAACGCCTGACGGGCCGTGGTGTCGCAGCACATCTGGGTCATATAGCCGCTGATGACAATGGTGTCGATCCCCCTCTCCCGGAGCCAGGCCTCCAGGCCAGTGTTCGTGAAGCTCCCCGGCAACTGCTTTTCCAGCAGCAGGTCATGGGGACGCCGGGCCACCTCGGGGTGCAGGTCCCAGGCCGGCGTTCCCGGCTGGAAACTCCCCGCACCGGGGCGGTCGGACGAATGCCTGACGACCACCACCGGAATCCCGTTCGCCGTAGCGGCATCCATCGCCGCGAGAATGTTGGCAAAGCTCCCGGCCGGATGGGTTACCGGCAATGCGCCGGTGAAGTATTCGTTTTGCACGTCGATGACCAGCAATGCCTTTTTCATGGCTCCTCTTCCTTTCTTCTACATATCGCTTACCACTCTCCCGAACGACTCAACCTGGTCCCAGTCGGTGAATTCCACAACGGCCTTGGGGTCGGTCGGCCCCTTGGTCATCCACATGATGAGCCGAATCATCAGGCGGTCGAAAAACCGGTAGCTCGGATAATCGATCTTACCGGCAATAACTGCCAGCTCTCGTGGTTTCCACGCTATTTGTCTGAGGAATTTCTGCAGGTAGGGGTTGTGCTCAGGCTTGCTCTTTTCGGGTTTTCGCGCGACGACATTTACCGAAAAAAACGCGTTCGGTCTGCTATCCAGGAATGACCGGTTCTTCTCGATGAAGTCGACGATCAGCGAGCTGTGCTTTCCGTAGCGGATGCTGGCTCCGATGACGATCTTATCGAAGGCTGTCAAGTCAATGCGCGGTGCATCCTGAATGGGGACAACCGTTACATGGTGTGCCTTCTGTTCGATAACCTGTTGCAGTCTTTGGCATATTTTTCTGGTTTGCCCGTCTGTGGTTGAATAGATGATGAGAATATTTGCCATGATCAGAAAGAATTTCCTCTCGAGATATATTCACAACAGTCAGGAAAAACGGACCTCCAGCAGGGTCAGGTCGTCATCCAGGCGCATCCCGTTGGAATACTTCAGCAGCGCCTCGTGTAGCCGCGTGAGCACGATCTGTTCCTCCGGATATCCCTGTGAGCGCAGGATGCCGAGCAATCCTTCCGTTCCCAGCATACGCCCGTCGGCATTGCAGATTTCGACGGCCCCGTCGGTGAACATCAGCAGACGGTCCCCGGCTGCACACGAAAATTCGATTTCATCGTAATCGACGTTTTCGATCATGCCGAAGGGCAGCCCGTGAGCAGTCACCGGTTCTGCCCGGCCATCGGCTCGCACCAGAAGGAGAGGAGGTCCGCCGGCAGATACGATCCGCATGCTCCTTTCCGCCGCGTTCAGGATGCCGCAGACAGCAGTGGCAAAGGACTCGTCCTTGACAACCATGCCCAGTTCACCGTTCAGGACACTGGCAAACTCTGCCGGCTGCCCGAGGAGATGGTAGTAACGGCTCCAGAGCGAGCTCAGGTGCATGGTGTAAAGGGCGGCAGCAACGCCGTGCCCCATCACGTCGGCGAGCAGAAAGCCGTAGTGGTCGTCATCCAGCCGGCGGATGGCGAAATAGTCACCGCCGATCATGTCATAAGGAAGGTAAAAGGGGGAAAAGCTGAACCGGCTGTCCTGCGGCAGATTGTGATCCAGGGAGAGGGTCTGAATCCGCTTGGCCCGCTCCAGATCCGAAAACGTTTCCGAGAAATCGAGGAAAGTTTCTATTCCCCCGATCACCCGTCCGCTGTCATCATGAATCGGGGCAACGTACACAGCCATCGGTTTGCGCTCGCCGGTCTTGGTGTGGCCGATGACGATAACGGGAGCACTGCTCGCCTTGTCGGTGACCATGCAGCGATACAGGGGGCAGAACTCCTCGCCGCACAGGCTCCGGCCGTCCTTGTCCACATGGCTCAGGATGTTGTCCATGCATTTTCGGCCAACCACCTGCTCTGCGCTCCAACTGGTGATCCGCTCGGCGGACTTGCTCCAGTAAACAATCCGGCGGTCGGTATCACAGACGTAGAGCCCTTCGTTCACTGAGTCCAGGATCGAAACCCCGATCTGAAAACCAGTCGTTAACATGGGTAACCTCGGCTTAGAGTGCTACATACGAAGGAAGGGAAGCGAGTTCCTGGGTTCGATACCATCCTCAAAATCGTTTCAATGCTGGATCTTGAGCTGCATGCAGAAGCCGCCCGCCAGGCTGGGGCCGCTTAGGGCCATTCCCCTAGAACTTGCTCCGGTCATCGCCGGATGAACGCTCCAGTTTTTTCTCGCGGACTCGCCGGTCTTCAACCGCTGCCTTTTCTGCCAGTTTGTCGTCTACGTACAGTACGACCACCTCTCCGTTGATCATTTTCCAGTGCGATTCCATTGTTACCGTGTCGCCGCCACCCTTCCAACTGCGGCGCTTGACATCACGCACCTTGTCGACCAGTCCTCCGATCATGTTTTCAGCAGGGGGCTCGCCCTGATCCGCATATTTAGTGTCAAGTTGCCGGGCAATGGCGTCAGCCAGAACATCCATGTCCGCCTTTTCCGAAGAGAGGGAGAGCATTACCGTCACACGCAGCGTGTGGAGTACCCGAGTCAAGGGGGAAAAGGAAAACAGTATCTTCGCATCATACCCCATGAGTTTGGTGTCACATTGGTATTCAACCCTGACGGCCAAATCTTCAGGTTCCTTTTTCGAAAACAACCCGCCACCCGCCGGCTTGACGGAAAGATCCTTCCGTTTCCCCGCTTCAATGACCCGGTCGGTTTTCATGCCTGATTTCCACACGTCGAAGACGAATGCATCCGCCGATGCAGAAGCAATCAGCAGGAGCGCTAACGCTGAGAGTATGTGTTTCGTTGCTGCCTTGTGAATCATATGGTTCCTCCTGATTCGGTGATATCAATCATTCAGCCGGTTAATTAAATTCACAATCACTTTGACGATTGTGTCCTTTTCATCACTGGCGGAACTGGGTCCCTTGTCTGGATTTGACCCGATAACCTACGGAGATAATGACGTCGAGATTATAAAAACGGATATTTCTGCGAACCTTGCGGGTACCTTCGTTTTGAACTACCGAGGAATCCTCGGCAGTTCCATCTGGTTGCAACTCCCCCTCTTTGTAAGCATTACGGATATGCAAGCCGATAGTATCGCTGTCCTTATCAAACAGCTCCGCCATCTGCTTTTGAGTCAGCCAGACGGTTTCATGGTCAAGGCGAACGTCGAGTGAGGTGGTGCCATCGGGACTCTGGTAGATAATAATGTCGTTGGCGTTATCGGTTGTCATGGGATTCCCAGTGGATACTGCTTGTTACCTGTTTTTCTACGAAGACGGGTCCCTCAGAGCCCAAATCGAAGAAATCATCATTCCGACTATCAACGCAGAGCCAGAACATCCATGTCCGCCTTTTCCGAAGACAGGGGCAGCATTACCGTCACACGCAGCGTGTGGAGTAACCGCGGCGCGCCGCCTCGATGGCAGCGATGTCGATCTTTTTCATCTCCATCATCGCATCGAACGCGCGCTTGGCGGCAGCGGTGTCGGGATCGGTTATCGCCTCGGTCAGAGCGATCGGCGTAATCTGCCACGACAGGCCCCATTTGTCCTGGCACCAGCCGCAGACATTCTCTTCGCCGCCGTTGCCGACGATTGCGTTCCAGTAACGATCCGTTTCGGCCTGGTCAGCGGTTGCGACCTGAAACGAGAATGCCCAGTTGTGCTTGACCTCGGGTCCGCCATTGAGCCCGAGGCAGGGAATTCCCATCACCGTAAACTCGACCGTCAACACATCTCCTTTTTTCCCGGA
>NZ_JAUQXO010000030.1:0-35335 GCF_030834625.1 Geobacter sp. | reverse complement strand
ATACTGCGGTACATGCCTGAAAAGAGGAATACCAGCGGTTTCACAAGCAGGACGACCAGCAGGCCGTCCTTGATGAGTTCATGGTATGAGGCAGGAAAGGTGAAGTCAAAGCGGAGGAGGAAGGCAAGCAGGAACGCGGCCACGATGAAAGATATATCGAGGGCGAATACCATCAGACGGCGTTGGGTGAGCATGAAGGTGAATGGTTTGATCATGATTGCCGGTTGCCCCTTCATTGGATGCAATCTAAACACTTAATGGGAAACGCCATCCCGGCGTAACACCTTGATTCCAGTCAAGATAAGTATTTTTAAATCGAAGAGAATTGAGTGTTTTTTCAAATAATAGGCATCATACTCAACCTTCACGGGTATGGGCAATTCATCGCGGCCATTAATCTGTGCCCATCCGGTAAGACCAGGGGTAAGCCGATGAATTCCCTTTTCAGTCCGCAGGGAAACAAGGTCATCCTGATTGAACAATGCCGGCCGTGGCCCCACGAAACTCATGTCACCCTTCAGAATGCTATACAGTTGCGGCAATTCGTCAAGGCTCGTCTTGCGGAGAAATTTACCGATGGGGGTCAGATAGCGGTCAGGATCGTTGAGGAGATGGGTAGCCACTGCCGGGGTATCGGTGCGCATGGTGCGGAATTTGGGCATTTTGAAGATGCGATTATTCCGGCCTACACGGTCGGACCAGTAGAGCACCGGCCCGGGAGAGGTGAGCCATACCGCCAGGGCGACAACCGCCAAGAGCGGTGTCGTGATGATCAGGACAAACAGGACCAGGGACAGGTCGAACGGTCGTTTCATGACGTCTTCCTTCCCGTGGCAAGGAACCATTCTGCCGTTGCCCGCAACCCCTCCTCCATGCTGAAGGGGGGGGTCCAATTAAGCTCCCTGTGGATTTTGGAGCTATCCACGGTAAGCGATCCTGCCAGTCGGTCAATTGCGGCGCGTCTGCCGGCCACCGCGCCGACCATGCGCATCAAAAAGACCGGCACCGGGAAAAGCCGGGGCGGCACGCCGAGGGCGGCCGCTAGCCTCCTGACCAGCTCCGGCGTCGAGATATCATCGCCATCGCTGATAAGATAGGTTTTTCCTCCAGCCTGCGGATGAACCGCACAGGCCGCCACCGCATCCGCCAGATTGCCGACGTACACCAGACTGCGCCTGTTGGCGATGGACGCCAGCGGGAGCGGAACACCGCATAAGACCGCCTTCATCAGGTTGCGGAAATTGGCCTTCACTCCAGGCCCGTAGACAAGGGTCGGTCTGAGTACGACCACCTCGAGCCCGGTCTCCGCCTCGATCCGCCGCAGCAGATCTTCGGCCTCCCGTTTGCTGATGCCGTAGGGATCGGTCGGGTTCAGCGGGGCCCGCTCGGTGTAGGGGACCGACGACTCTTCGCCGTTGACCTTGATCGAACTGACGAACACCAGCCTCCTCACACCGGCCGCAGCCGCCTCAGCCGCCAACCGGGCGGTCCCTGCAGTGTTCACCTTGCGGAATTCGGTCAGGGGATCTGCGGCTGGGTCATCCATAATGTGGACCCGCGCAGCCAGATGAATTACCGTATCGATCCCCGAGAGAGCTTCAGTCCAACGGGTTTCCGGCCCAAGCGGTTCAACCGGTGCCGGTTCCACGCCGAACGGAAGGGCGGAAGGGGACTCGGTGGCGAGGAGCGTACCGCGCACATGATGCCCTTTATCGAGCAGCCTTCTGCACAGGAAGCTGCCGACGAAACCGGTTGCACCGGTCACCAGCATATGTAGATCAGTCCGTTTCACAAGACACTCTCTTTACGGCGGTCAGCCCGTCAATCCATGTCACGAGTCTATCCAGCAGCATGTTTCGGTCGAAATTGGCTTCGTAAAAGCGCCGGCCGCTTATCCCCATCCGCTCGCGCTCCTTCTCGGCAGTCGCGTACATCCTGAGAACGATTTCGGCAAGGGCGGCAGGGTCTTCGGTCGGGCAGGTAAAACCGGCATCCGCCTCGGCAACGATTGTGGCTCCTTCGCCATCGAGCGCGGCGATAATCGGTCTGCCGCAGGCAAGATAGGACTGGATCTTTGCCGGAACGGTGAGCGCAAAAATCGGCTCTTTTTTGAGGGTAACCAGCATGGCATCGGCATTGGAAAAAAATGCCGGCATCTTTTCCAAATCGTGTTTCCCGAGAAAGTGGAACGTATGCTGGAGCTGACGGGATTGCACCTGGTTCTCGGCCCACTCGCGCATCCGCCCGTCGCCGACGATGACCCAGTGTATATCACCGTGCCGCCTGAGCCGTTCAGCAGCGCCGATGATCGTCTCGAAGTCTTGGGCAGCGCCGATGTTTCCCGCAAACATTACCCGGAATCCGGGAGGGATATGTGCGAGTTCCGGCACAGCGACCGGTTGAGCGGCCGGCTGGAACACAGCCTCAGCGCATTGCGGAAAGTAGAGAATCTGTCCGGGAGTCCCGGAATACTGCAGGATTGAGCTTCTGAACGATCGGGACGTTATCAGGATACGGTCACAGCGGCGGTAGATGAATCGCACCATGTCTGCCACACGATCAAGGACCCGCTGGGAGGTGATTGCACCGGTGGCCCTGATACTTTCCGGCCAGAGGTCCTGCACCCAGAGCAGGACCGGTATCTTGCGGAGCGCCTTCATGAAAAGCGCCGGCAGCGCTACCGTAACAGGCGAAGGCTCAAAGACGAAAATGGCATCGTAGCTGTCCCGGCAACGCAACGAACCCAGTATGGCGGCAGATGTCAGAAAGGAGAGGTAGTTCAGCGCCAGCCTGGTTCCTCCCCCGCTCCCCCGTGGTATGAGCGGGACCCGTACAACTCTCGCACCCTGATACTCCTCTTCCCGCCTGGTAAGAAAACCGTAGCCCGGAAAGAAGCGGCCTTCCGGGTAATTGGGTATGCCGGTAAGCACCGTTACGGCACAACCACGCTCGATCAATCCGGAGACCAGATCGTTGATGCGGAAATTCTCGGGCCAGAAGTACTGGGTGACGATCAGGAGCTTCATGCCGCTGTTTCTGCACCCTTCCGCCAGACGGTCCGATTGACGTAGTCGGTGTAACTGAGGATGATGCGCAGCACCTTGGCCGAGACGTTCTCCACGTCGTAGTCCCCGACCATGCGGAAACCGGAGCGGCCCGGGCGGGAAGCGGCCTGGGCCATCACGACCTCGATGGACTTGAGCACCATCGGCGCTTTGAGACCGCACATGACCAGGGTTCCTTCGTCCATCCCCTCCGGCCGCTCATGGGACTGGCGGATCGTAACGGCCGGGAAGCCGAGGATGGACGACTCTTCCGTGATCGTTCCGCTGTCGGATATGACGCAGGCCGCCTGCATCTGCAGCCTGACGTAATCGGGAAGACCGAGCGGCTTCAGGAATCTGATGCGCGGATCGAGATCCGCCGTTCCCTTTTCCTCGAGCCGTTTCCGGGTGCGGGGATGGGTGGAAAAAATGACCGGTACGTCATACCGTTCGGCGATGGCGTTCAGCGATTGGAGCAGGTTCCGGAAGTTGATGTCGTTGTCGACGTTCTCCTCCCGGTGGGCACTGACGACGAAATACTTCCCCTGTTTCAGATCGAGCCTGGCAAGCACACCCGATCCCTCTATCTGTTCCCGATGGTGATCCAGAACCTCCTTCATGGGAGAGCCGGTCTTGATGACCGTTTCCGGTCGGATTCCTTCGGCGATGAGATACCTGCGGGCATGCTCGGTATAGGTCATGTTGATGTCACTGATATGGTCAACGATCTTGCGATTGATCTCTTCGGGTACGCGCAGATCGAAACAACGGTTTCCGGCCTCCATGTGGAATATCGGTACCTTCCGGCGTTTTGCGGATATCGCGCCGAGGCAGCTGTTGGTATCGCCGAGCAAAAGCAGCGCGTCCGGCTGCTCCTGTGCAAGTACCTCGTCGACTCTGGCAATGACATTGCCGATGGTGGCAGCCACACTGGAACCAACAGCTTCCAGGAAATAATCGGGTGTCCTTATTCCCAGCTCACTGAAGAATATCCCGTTCAGTTCATGGTCGTAGTTCTGTCCTGTATGCACCAGGATATGGGTAAGATGGCGGTCAAGCTCCGCGATGACTCTGCTGAGTTTGATGATCTCCGGCCGTGTGCCGACAATGGTCATAACTTTCAATGTCATGTGTCCGTCCTGTTCAGAAATCAGAATATCTAGAGTAGCTTTGCATACCAGTTATTGTTTGCTTCGTAGTCCCGGAACATGGCTTCCACGAGGTCATCCCATTCGGGAGGCACATAACCGGTGAGTGAACGGAACCTCGATGAATCAAGGGAACGGTCAATCACAAAATCATCATAGGGATCGATGGCTATTTTCTTGTCGTAGCGCCGCGCGATTATCCTGAGCAACTCATACTTTGAAATAGGATTAGACGACACATGATACAAGCCGCTCAGCTCCTGATTAGGAAGTATGTAATCGGAGATCACCCGTGCCAGTTCTATGGTCGGGAATCCTGAATAGATCGCTTTTGTGAACCCCCTCACCGATCCCTCCTGGGCCAGGAACCAATCCACCAGACCATAGCCCCCCTTCAACTCATGGCCGATGATCGATGTTCGCAGGGTGACGCAGTGGGGATAGGTGACTTCACCCAGGTATTTCGTCTGTCCGTAAAGGTCTTCGGCACATGAGGGATCGCTTTCGGTGTAATTTCCGCGGACACCGTTGAAGACACAATCGGTGCTGATGTGGATCATCCTGGCGCCGGCGGTTCTGCTGATGAGCGAAATCCTGTGCGGGAGCTGGGCATTCACGGTTATGGCGGAAAGGGGATCGCTGCTCAGGGGCAACTGCTTGATGAGGCCAATGCAGTTTATGACGATGTCCGGCTGGATCGAGGCAAGCGCCCGAATCACGGAATCGAAGTTGTCGGCATCGACGTATTGCCTGAAACGCCTGGTGAGGTGGGAAGGAAAGACCGCGTGCAATCCCCCGAGACTTCGGGAGGTGCCGAACACCTCGTATTCCGGGTTCGCCGAAAGGTGCCGAAAGAGCACATGCCCCAGCATGCCCGTGGCTCCGATTATCAATATCCGTTTGGTCATAGCCCCTCCTTACCCCGCTCCAGCTCTGTTGCCGGCAGGCTCTCCTGCCGGGCCCATGCCATGTACTCCCGCAACCCTTCGGAAACATCCACGGAAGGAACGAAGCCGAATGCATCGCGCGCCGCCGTAATGTCCGCCAGGCTGTCGCGGACGTCCCCCGGCCGCTGCGGCCCGTACCGTAGATCCGGCTGCATGCCGGACACCTCCGCAAGCAATTCCACCAGCCTGTTGATGGAGATCCGCGTACCGCTTCCCGTATTGAATGCCCCCGAAATACCGTGCGCCATGGCCGCTTTCAGATTTGCCTGCACCACGTCGCGGACATTTACAAAATCCCGTGTCTGTTCACCGTCGCCGAAGATAGTGATCGGCTCGCCCCGCAGCATTTTGAAGACGAAGATGGGTATCACATTGCCATAGGCATCGAAGCGCTGATTCATGCCGTAGACATTGAAATAGCGGAGACAAACCGCTTCCATGTCGTACAGTTTCGCATAGGCGAGACACTCCTTTTCCATGCAGAGCTTCGAACTGCCATAGGGCGTGTCAGGCTCAATGGGATGATCTTCCCGGATCGGCAGAGTCTTCAATTCGCCAAATATACCCGCCGAAGAGGATGCGACGATCTTTCTGACGCCTGCCTTACGAGCAGCCTCCAAGACCCGCAGGGTCCCCATCACGTTGATGTCCGCATCCACCAGGGGATGATCGATAGAACGCTTGTTGCCTACCGAGGCCGCCAGATGGAAGACTACTTCGCATTGGTGGAGCGCTTCGGCAACGGCACATTCGTCGCGGATATCACCTTCGATGAATCGGGCATCGGGAAAGGGTCGAAGGTTGCTGCGATACCCGGACATGAGGTTGTCCAGAACCGTCACCTCGTGCCCCTCCTCCAGCAGATGCCGCACCAGATTGGAACCGATGAATCCCGCGCCGCCTGTGACGAGTGTTTTCATGCCAGGGATAACTCCTCGTTGATATAGTCCAACTTCAATAATAGCTGTTTGATTTCATCCACGTTCAGACGGCGGGTGTTGTGCGAGTTGTAATCCTCAATCTGCGAGACCTTCTCCTCGCCCTCGGTGAAGTATTTTCCATAGTTGAGATCACGGTCGTCGGGCACGATCCGGTAGTATCCGCCCAAGTCCTGGGCTTTCACCCGCTCTTCCCGCGTCAGCAGCGTCTCGTACAGCTTCTCACCATGACGAGTTCCGATGACCTTGATGGGATTGTCCGCCTTAAACAGTTCCTTGATGGCAACCGCCAGATCCATGATCGTCGAAGCCGAGGCCTTTTGAACAAAAATATCACCCTGGCGGGCATTGTTGAAAGCATAGATGACCAGATCCACTGCATCTTCGAGCGACATGAGGTAGCGGGTCATATTGGGGTCCGTTACGGTCAGTGGCTTCCTCTCCTTGATCTGCTTGATAAAAAGCGGAATTACCGACCCCCGCGAAGCCATGACATTGCCATAGCGTGTGCCGCAGAGAACCGTTTGCTTTATGTCAGTTGTGCGCGCCTTCGCCACCATAAGTTTCTCCATCATAGCTTTGGAAATACCCATTGCGTTTATTGGATAAACTGCTTTGTCGGTGCTGAGGCAGATAACTTTTTTTACCTTGTTGTCTAAAGCCGCATTCAAAACATTCTCCGTACCCAACACGTTGGTTCGCACCGCTTCCATGGGATAAAACTCGCACGAAGGAACCTGTTTAAGTGCTGCTGCATGGAAGACATAATCCACGCCTTGCATGGCCGATTTGAGGCCATCATAGTTGCGGACATCTCCGATATAGAACTTGACCTTGGGATTGTTCAGCGCGATTCGCATATCCTCCTGTTTTTTTTCGTCACGGCTGAAGACGCGTATTTCCTTGATTCCAGTGTGCAGAAATCGACTAAGGACGGCATTGCCGAACGAACCGGTACCGCCGGTTATCAACAAGGTATGGTTATTGAACATAATCGTGCTCCATATTTATAAATGGGCTGATTTTAAAACGGATAGTTGGCATATATAAGATCGTCCTTATCAGCGGCCTTGGGATAATTTATCAAAACAGCCCTATATACGCCCTTGAACACAAACAAACTACCTGCAGCGGCACCGATTGTGCCACAATTACGGATCAGCTCTCCGATGTCTTTCAGCGACCCAGCCCCACCCATAATTGTTATGGGTATATGTGCCAACTGTTTAACCCGTCTAGCCAAATCGAGGTCATAACCCTTCATTGCTCCGTCATTATCAATTGAATTTATCACTAGTTCACCGGCTCCCAACTCTTCAACCAAGGGCACCATTTCAATCAGATCCCTCTTTGTGTTTTTCTTGGCGTTATGCGTATAGATATCGTAATGCTTGCTTAGCAGTCGTTTTTTTACATCCAGAACAACAACCACGCTTTGCCTGCCGACCTCATCTGAAATTTTCGTTATCAGTTGCGGCGTTTCTACGGCTGCAGCACTGATGGCTACTTTTTCAACCCCCAGGCCGATGATCCTTTTGGCTTGCTCTGCAGTGCGTACGCCACCACCATAACAAAGGGGCATCCGGCATTCGGCAGCAAGGTGAGCGATCATCTTATAATTAGGTTCCACGTTGTTGACCGTGGCATCAATATCCAGAACAATAAGCTCATCCGACTCCTTCTCATTGAAAATCTTGACGGCATTGATCGGGTCACCAACATATTTAGGTGATTTGAAATGAACCGTCTTTACGAGCCCATTGTTATGAACCAGCAGGCATGGGATGATCCTGGGCCTCAACATTTATAACTCCGCAAAGTTCTTCAGTAGATTTGTGCCAAAGTGGTGGCTTTTTTCAGGATGGAATTGCACCCCATATACGTTGTCTGATTGGACTGCGCAGCAAAAATCAATACCGTACGAAGCGGTCGCAATGACCGCGTCACGGTTCATGCACTCAAAAAAATATGAATGCAGGAAGTAGAAACGAACTTCTTCCTCAACCCCTTTAAAAAGTCGATGCTCACAAGTTACATGGACATCATTCCATCCCATATGCGGCAAGGGCAGTGCAGCGACGTCAGGCGCAGACTTGAATGCACAAACATGACCCGGAATCCAGCCCAAGCCATCCAAGGCCCCCTCCTCACTAGAATTGGCCAGGATCTGCATGCCTACGCAGATTCCCAGTACTGGAACTTTTTTACCAAGAATCAAATCGTCCAGTGTCTGACGCATCCCCGAAGCGTTAAGCAATTCCATGGCATGGTCAAAGGCCCCAACTCCCGGCAATATCAGCTTATGGGCAGTCTCAAGCGATTCAGCCGTTTTGGCAATGGTGACTGGAATGCCGAGTCGGTTATAGACATTAACAAATGCCTGAATATTACCCAACCCATAATCAATAATGGCAATCATCGGAACAACCTTTTTTCGAGTCCCAGTTTAGACATAACCTTTGAACCGAGTCCTATATATTTTCTTTTGTTTTTGTAGTAATGATAAGTCTTGTTTGCGCCATCGAAAATCTGTTGCAGCTCTTCGACGGACAAATCAAGCTTATGCGCAACATACTCGAATTCCTGCTGCAGGAAATGCTCGTCAAGCTCGGGTTTGGCAATTCTCTCGAGAGCTTGTTCTCTTGTCATCTGGCCAGTCATGATCAAACTTGAAAAATGGGCTCGGCGCTTTTCATAGCCGAACTTGCGCGGCATCCAGTAATCCTCATAAAAACGGGTGAAGCGGGATTCATGATGTTTATGCTGAAATGGCACCCACCCGAAAAGCTCGCCAAGTTTTTGTTCCGCATCCCGCTTTATATACGGCACGCAGTTCAGTGGCCTGAAAACCTCCATGCCTAACGCATATTTGTAGTAAATCTTGTAGGTAAAAACATCAACGATAGGGAATGAAGTTAAGGGCGCTTTCCCGAAACGTGCATGAATATCAAGAATCAAGGTCTTGTCGATACCCGGATACGCCCCCCACTCCTCGGGTTCACGACAGCACTCCGTTGAGTAGTTACCGCCGGTAAGCACATATTTAATTTTGTTCTGCCGGGCAAATTTATAGAGCATAGAAAAAAAAGCCGTATCCTGCGGAATATCCTGATCAGCAATCTGGGCTCTTAGAAAGGAGACCTGCAGATCCTTCATCTCCTCCCAATTGATGACCTCCGTGTACAGGTCAAGCCCCAGGCCGTCCACCAACTTCTCGATGTTGCCGACGGCCTGGTCGGTATTCCAGCCGGCATCCACATGGAACAGGAGGGGGCGCAAGCCCATCCTCTCCTTGGCGATGTAGGTGCAGTAGGAACTGTCCAGGCCGCCGCTCAAACCGATGATGCAGTCAAAGTCCCTATTCTTGCCGTCCTGGCGGATCTTCTCGGCTATTTTCATCAACTCCGTTTCCCCGCGCTCATCAGTATGCCAGCTGGGATGGATGGTGGAGTAGAAGTTGCGACAGTAATCGCACCACCCCTTTTCATCGAAGGATATGTTCGAATCGCTGGTATCCATGATGCAGTTAGAGCAGATTTTCTTTTCGGCGTGGTTCATGTTTTCTCCCTACTGACTACTGACAAAGCTGCCATCTTCTTCTCGGATACGCCCCCTGCAACGGGATACCGGCTTCAGACGCTGCGTGCAGGCTCACCCCCGGCGTGGTTTGCGCGGGCCGCTTGTCGCAGCGGTGGGCGTACAGGAAAAAACCGCTCAGGCATTAATGCTCTCGACGATGGCGTTCAACGCCTTATTGTACTTCCCTACCCGGAACTCCTCGCCTGCCAACTTCCGGTTGTGGACGGCGATCGGCAGCAGTAGGTCCGGGTTCCGGAGCACCTCTTCAAGCGCGCCCCTCAGAGAGGCCGCTGACTCTTTTCCCACAACAAACCCGTTGACCGAATCGCTGAAGATGTCCGGGATACCTCCCATGGCGGTAGTGATAACCGCGCAACCGGAAGCGTAGGCCTCCAGTATGGAGATCGGCTGTCCCTCGTGCAGGCTGGTCGGCAGGCAGAAGAGATGGGCCTTATGCAGGAGCTCCAGCTTCTGGTCGTCGCCAACCACACCGTGGTAGTTGACCCCCTCCTCGAAGTGGATACGGTCTAGAAACCTCTGTTTGTCCGCCTCTGCTTCGAAGCCGCCGGCAAAATCGAGGGTGAGCTTCTGCCGCAAGCTGGCATCTAGGCCGAGATACGCTTCAAGAAGCAGATCGTACCCTTTCCCAGAGATGAGGTTGCTCATGAAGAGTATCCTGAGCGGAGCGAAGCTGGAGAATTTCCGGGGCACCTCCTCCTCCGCCAAGAACAGCGCTTCGTCCGCAAAGTTAGGGACGATGTGAATCCTCCCCCGTTCCAGCATCCCTTCGAAGATGTCCAGGTGAGACCGCCCGAGGATGACCGCGCCGAACAGCCTTCTGATGAAAAAGGCGTTGAGGCCGCGGATCATCCTGCTTCGGTTGAAGAGCACCTTCTTGAGGCTCCCTCCGTGAAGGTGGATCAGCATCCGGTCCAGCTTTCGGAAGCAGGCCAGGTAAATGAGCAGGTCCTTGATATTGCCGGCAACCGATTCGGAGATGGTGAGATACACCGCATCAACGGCGTGCCGGTGCCACCATACCTCACACAGGACGCCCATCACCTCGAAAATCCTCCCGAAGGAGTCTACCCCTTGCTTGAACCCCTCCTTGCTGAGGTTAATGACTTTCACCTCGTGACGCCCCTTCAGGTCTTCCAGAAAGCGTCGGGCCGCCAAGGATTGCCCGGTGACCGGCGGAGGAAGTGGTGCGATGTAAAGAATCCTCATGCCCGTCTCCGTTCCGGAAGGCTGGGGGTCGGGGACGTTTTCGCACCCGTACCGAATGCGGTGAATTCCGTAAGCGCGGAGATGAAGTTTTCGATGACAACCTCCCTTTGGAAGGTGCTCCGGTACAGCTCGGCGCTCTTCTCCCCCATGCTTCTCCACCGTTCCTTGGCAGCCAACATAGACTCGAAGGCCGACCTGATGCTTCCATGGTCGAAAGGATCGAAGCGAAACCCATTAGCCCCTTCAACCACCGCTTCGAAGTGGTTGCCGCACCTTTCGCTGACTAGGACGGGGAGCCTCATGATCAGCGCCTCCACCAGCGTCAGCGGGCTCGCGTCGGAAAAGGAGGGAAGGAGGAAAACGCTCGCCCTCTTGTACAGGGAGGCGACCTTGTCGCTGTCGCAAAAGCCCAGCAGCCTGATGTGCCCCTCGACACCGTGTTCGCGGATGAAGCCTCGGACCAGATCCTCGTCGGGGCCGTCTCCTGCCAGAATGAAAACTCCCTTGCGGATATTGTCGACTCCGATGGCCATGAAGAAGTTGACTATCCCCTTAATGTTTTCCAACAGCCGCATGGGCATGAAGAATACCGGATTGTCATGCTCGGCGTACCTCAGCTCAACTTCCTCTTCGGAGATCCGGTACTTTTCCTCCTCGATGGTGTTCGGGAGGGGGATGAAGCGCTTCCCCTGGAACCCCCATTTCTCGAAGGTGATTTCGGTCATCTTTCCTGAACTGATCTGCGCGCCGTCGGAGCTGTTGTACACGAAGCTGCGCAGCAGCTTCTTCACGATGTTGTCGTCTCTAGACCCGATAGTGAGGTAGTTTGCCTCTGACCAGAAGTGCAGCCGGGTCTTCAGGATCCCCAGGCGTTTGAACAGGACCAGTAGCAGCACGTCGATATCGTTCCAGCTCCCGCCGATGATGATCTCCACACCACTCTGCCTCAACAGCAGTTCGATGACCAGCCTCGGGTTGAAGTGCAAGTGGTAGCGCCCGATCATCCGGTAGTACCCACTGTCAATCCGGAATGGGTGCTTCATGCAATCGGTATCAACCTTCCAGCTGCGGTCGGCCTCCCTTTCTCTCATGTAGTAGACCTCGAAATTGAGACCGTGCCTGAAGAGTTCGTCGTAGAAAGCCGTCCGGTACGGCGTCGGCATGTTGGTAAGGAAGATGTATCTCATCAATGTGTTCCCTAGTGCCTTGCCACATTCGGGGTATCGTTTTTTTTCCACTTTTGGGGATCGATGGTCAGGAACATGAAACAGAATATGGTGATCAGCTGAAGGTACATGGTCCCCGAGGTGAGATCACCCCTCAAAAGGATGAAGGTGTTGGCGGAAAAAAAAGCGCTGATCACCGTGGGGAATGCCGGTATGGTCTGGTCTGTGGTCTTCACGTGGAAGTCGTCGCTGGTGCGCGCCAGCCTCCCGAAAAAAAACAAGAAAAGGATCAGCCCGGGTATACTGAAGTTCACGTACCCCTCCGCCCACAAGGGAGCGCTGACATTGAGACTGAAGAGGTCCAAATAGCCCGCCACCATATCGGAAGTCCCGATGGGCTTAGTCGGCCAGACGGCGCGAGGCACCCAGAAAAGAGCCGGCAAAAGCAACTGCTCTCCGAAGCTGTAGCCGGAGATGGCGGTATAGCGGGTTGTGGAGGCCAAGATGGCAAAGGCGTCGAAATTGGCGTCGGTCGGTAACCCCTCCAGTGCATCAGAGAGGAATACGCTAATCCTGGGACGGCCTACGCTATCGTTCATGGTCAGCTGGTGCGCCAGGTGACGCGGGTCCAGCCCCGAGAAAAGGAGCAGCAGCGTCAGGCAGGATGCCGAGGCCAGGATCGAGAAGGAGCGGCTCCCCTTCCACCTCATGGCGATGAAGTAGACGGTTAGGATCAGGCTCCCCGCCCACAGCCTGGGGACGTTGAGCGGGTTCGACACCAGCAGGTTGAGCAGGCAAAGGAAGAAGAAGGCGACTCCGAAGTTGCTGATCCGGTAGAACGGAACCTTCCTCTCCCTGCGGTTCTTAAATAGGTAGACCGCAAGAAAGAGGAGCACTGCGGCGAGCGAGCGCACCATGTAGGTCACCAGGTAGAATTCGGTGTTGGCAACGTCGAGCACCCAGAAGGGAGAGACACCGCCGTAGCCGCGCAGGCCGATGAAGGCCCCCGGACCGTAGTAGACCATGACCACCGCCGTCAGCCCGATCACCGCCGCTATCGACATCCAGAGCATCCGTAGCGAAAGGGTTTTGGCGGCGCGTGGCAGGATCCCCCACCTGCGCCTCCTCCGTAAGGGGAGCCCGTACCCGAATTCGAAACCCATGATCCCCAGCATGATCAGGCAGGCGGTGAAGGTGATCAGACCGTCCTCCAAGTAGATGTTGATCGGGAACGACTTCTTGGCGATCGATAAAAGCGGCTGCACCCCGAAAAAGACGTAGATGAAGACGTAGAAGCAGAGGAGCGTCAGCCTCCGCTCTCCGGTCAGCCCTGTGTAGGCGAGCCTCAGCTGACTCCAGACCACGATCCCCATCATGAGCAGGACGTTCGCGGAAAACTCCCCGTCGATGCAGATGTAGAACAGTGCGGGGATGATCAGTGCCAGCAGCACGAACCCGGCGTGAGCCCAAAGGGCCGCTCCGATCACGGTCCGAGAAGGTACGGCCACAGCAGCCGTACTATGAACGGGGAGGACTTCACTCATCTAGGCGTTATCTCTCCTGCGCCCGCGCTGCAGCACTCCTCTGCCACTGGCGATGCTCATATGGCTTTCTCCTGCAACTCTTCCGGCACCTCTCTCGGCTGCCAACCGTCCCCCCAGGTCGGGGTCGGCCCCAGCCTGAGAGCAGCATCCTCCAGCTCCTTGAGCCCCACCCTTTTCACCCTCTTGTGGTCCTCGAAGGCCATGAACCCCGCCCTCAGGGAGACGCGATAATCCTCGTCGCAGTTGCAATGCTGCCCCGCCAAGGTGGGCCAACGCAGCTTCAGGTAGGCCCAGAAGCAGAGCCGCCAGAACTTGAACATCAGGGGAGACATGTACTTTTCAGCATAGATCATCTTGCTGAGGTAGCCCCCGTAGACGTTTAGCACCGGATGCCCCGCATGGTAGCTGGCGCCGGCGTGGTGGTAGGCCTTCATCTTCGGCACGTAGCGGATCTTCAGACCTGCACGCAGGATGGCGGTGGAGTAGTCCCACTCCTCCTGCCCGAAAAAGTACTCCTCCGGGAGGTATCCGACCTCCTCCAGGGCGTGGCGACTGATGAGCGACATGGCCCCCGATGCCCAGCCGGTATTGCATATCTCTTCGTACTGGCCATGGTCCGCCTCGTCCTTGCCCCGCGGCACTCCCTGAACCCGGAAGGGATGAATGTAGCCACCCGCCTGCCAGAAGGTGTTGGGATTCTCCTGGAACATGATTTTCCCGGTCACCGCACCGACAGCAGGACTTTTCTCGGCCTCAGCTACAGCCGGTTCGAGAAAGCCTGATTCGACCTTCATATCGTTGTTTAATAGCAGTACATAATCGGCTCCAAGGTCGTAGGCTGCACGCATGCCGGCATTGCATCCGCAACTAAAACCCAGATTTCCCTTGTTGAAGACGAATACATGCTCGGGGAATTCGTCTCTCAGCTTCTCGGCAGAGCCGTCGTTGGAGAAGTTGTCCACCACAATAACCTGGTAGTTGGGATAGGTGATGGTCTTGAGAGAGAGCAAGCAGGTGTGGGTATCGTAATACGCCTTCCAGTGCAGGATTATGATGTAGACGGACGGGACTCGTGAGACATTCATAGTTTTTCCTTTGCGTTATTGGGCATTGTGTATATCTGATCTGGGAAACGAACCGTTTTGAGGCCTACCTCAGGTCAACCTGTGACGCTTTTTTCAAAAGCGACACCAGGTCGGCGGCGAAGGATTCGTAGCCCCTCTGGATCTGCCTGGTAAGAAGAACGTACGACAGGTAGAATACGATCCAAAACGTGTTGGTAACAGCAAAAAAGAGCAGTGCCAGCTCGCACGGCGATACCTCAACGCTTCCCATCTGTAGCGTTGGGACGACCATCTGCGTCAGGATGACCAAGCTCACTCCCAGGAATATGTAGGGGAAATCCCATTTACTGGACAAGGAGTTCAGGAACGGTCCCCAGAAGGAGTTCCTCGCCTTTACGTGCAGCCCACTCGTTTTCGCTTCCGAAGCGTCTGGCGCAACGGCATTGCCGATCATCTCTGAAAGCATGACGGGCTCGGTCGGATCGGCTTCCAGGCGAGCGAGCAGCCTTTTCAACAACCTTTTTGAGTGGGTCCAGATAGCGAGCTCCCCCGCATACGCCTTCACCATTGTGGTGACAAAGATGGAGACGCTGCTAATCAGGCCAACGGCTACCACCCAAGAGGCCTCCTTATGCAGGTTGTGCGAGCCAGTTGCGATGCCGGCAAAGACCGCCGGGTGCACCGAGAAGTGGTACAGCTTGTCAAGATATGAACCTTCCTTGCTCTGTTTATTGCGATAGCGGCTGACTTCACCGTCACAGAAGTCGAACAACATTGTGAACTGCAAGACTATCAATCCGGCAATCCACTGATTCAGGCCAAAGAGCACGCTCGCCACGATCCCCGTCAAGATCCCCATCAGCGTGATTGCGTTGGGGGATAGAGGAAATTGGAGCAGTACCCAAGTCAGGTAGATGGAGAAGCGCCGAATCTGAATAAAGGCAAACCCCTGGCTGTCCCTGTCCAAGTGCGAATCCTGGCAAATCAACCTTAATTCCTTGATGGATTCCCGAACTCTCATCATGCATCACCTGCAGGAAAATCGCTCTGAAACAATCGGCATTTCACAGGCATCGAAACAAGCTCCCTTTCCGGCCTAAAGCTTAGTGGCATGGACCCGAATCACCACCGGATTGTCGTCCCCCAGCACAGCAAGGTTGTCCGATTCGACGGCGTAGTCGATCTGGAAACCTGTGGTCTCCAAACGCTTCTTCAACTCGTCGATGATGATGAACCTGCGGTAATGCCCGTGGATCCGTTCCGTGGGGCTGATCACCTCCCCTTTACGCGCCAAGGGATCGTTGATCGAGCGGCACTCAATGAAGAGACGCCCCTTCGGCTTGAGTATCCGGTAGGCCGCCTTCAGGTTCTCGATCTCCTCCTTCTCAGTCATGGCATGGAGACAAAAACGGGTGTAGATCACGTCGTAGTTCGATTGCAGGCTGACACAGATATCGGGGAGATTGTTGTTCAGAAACTCAAGCGATTTGTGGCCGTGCCGGGACCGACAGAGGTTGATCGCCTCGGTAGAAGGGTCCAAAGCGGTCACCGCATTGCCCAACTGGGCGAAATAGACGGCGTCTCTCCCATTACCGCAACCGATCTCAAGCAGACTGACCGACTGGCAGTGTTCTGAAACCGAGACAGCGAAATCGGACGGGTCGAAGACCAGCCCGGCGCCTTTGTAATATGAGTTCCAGTGCCCGGTCCTCCCCTTGTCTGATACCGAGCGGCCGATTGCAACCGTGTAGGCTTCTATGATGAGGCGTGCTGAGTTATCTGGAGAGGTGGGGCCGTAGTTCTCTATGACTATATCGGGCGAACTAGGTTCGTCGTAGAGCTTGGAGACGTCCCCCATGGACTGGTAGATGTTCTTGGTGGCCTTGTCGCGGCTCACACGCTCTTCGGTGGGGACTTTCAGGTAGACTTGGACAGAACGGTCCACATTGGTCCTAAACCAAGTGTAGATCTCCTCATACATGGCCACAGCGCAGATTATGACCGTAACCCCCTGTGCGGCGAGCGTATTGCACAGCCTGAAGTAGGCGTGGGCCAACTCGATCCGGTCGGTCCTCTCGTAGCCCCATTTCCCCCCGAAAATCGCTCTCAGGTCGTCGCCGTCGAGAAAAACAACATTCACTCCCTTCTCTTCAAGCAACAGCTTGACTTTCCGCCCGACGGTGGTTTTCCCCGCAGACGAAAAACCCGTAATCCACAAAACGGCCGGTTCGGGATTGTTTTGTGCTGCCGAGACCAGACCTTTAGGGTTGGTCAGAGATCCAGAGCAAGCTGCGGAAGTCATAACATCTTGAGTAATTACTGTTGTTGTCATCGTGTAATCCTGTTCAGGTGGAATTTTATTAGACATCGTGATAAGCGGATCAAAAACCAAGGACAGAGGTTATCTTTTTGCGCAACCCCGCAAGCCCGAAACTGCCTGCGCTGATCTCTCTGAGCAGTTGGCTCGTCACGGTCCTGAATTGGGATGCGGTCAAGTAGTGTAAAAGAAACGTACATACCACGCTGGCTGCTGTCGTTGCAATAACGATAATCACGTTGACTTTCGATTTGTCGGAAGGCAGGTACTGGTAAAAACTTGCCGTCAGCATCCCCAGAAACAGCAGAGGTAAGATCAGCGGGCGGATTATCGTCGCAAAAAAATCGACCAGCGAAATCCGCAGATATTTCAGCAAGGCGTACAGATAGAAAGCCTCCGACAACAAGGTCGCCAGCAGCTTGAAAGCCGCGAAAGAAAGCAATCCAAAACGTGAATAGGTAGTCAGCACTCCCAGCCAGAAAACAATGGGAAGAATCGTTGCGATGACATAAATCTCCCGAATCCTTTCCTTCGACATTAGAACCGTGCTGGTCGTATAAGAAATAAAGGAGAGAGCATAAATGAGAGTCAAACATCTGGCCAGGTTCACACTTTCCAGATAGGGTTCACCAACCCAGGAAACGACAAAAGGTTTTGCAACGAGCGCAAAGGCAACCGTCGGGAAAACGACCACAGGAGCAGTCAATAATACCAATTGCTGGCAGTACGTTTTAAGGCCCTCGTCGTCACCGGTTCCGACAAAATGGTTGGCTCGAACTGCAAAGGGAGAAAAAACAATTCCGTAAATAGATCGGAACAACGTGGCAAAAGAAAAAGCTATTGCATATATGGCAAGTTTCTCAGCCCCTAATAGTTTTGCAATGGTCAATTGGTCAAACTCATAAAAGGCAATCCAGACAATCATGACGTACAAGCCTGAGTAGGCCAGCCGATTAACTTTCCGATATACGCCGGCATTGAAACGAATGCTTCGGAATAATTGTTTGAGATCGTAACGGTACCTGTTCCTTGCCAGCCCCAAGCACACAAAAACCGAAAGAAGGTTGATGACTTGAGAAAACAGGAAATAGGGAACGATCAGATACCTAGAGCTGCCAAAGAAATAAAAGACAGACAAGATGGTTATGATACTAGCACAAAAGGATATCCGCTGGTAAACATGGGTCTCCAGGCGGATATCGAAAATGATGGAAACCATCCGCTGCAGGACGGTACCGGGAGTAAATAATGCAAGCGTCATCAATAGACTGGATGCCGTTGAGATTTTATCAGGGGTGTCCAATCCTTTGATGACCAAGTCGGGATAGCAGCTCAGTAAAAAAAAAGCGCCGGCGCAAAGCATCGAAAACACAAACAGTACGAAGGTCCCGAAACCGATGTATTCGATCTCACCGTAACGATCTTCGCGGATAAAGCATTCCGCTGCATACTTTTGACTTGCTTTTAAAAAGCCCAAGTCAGCGTAGCTAAGGAAGATAGTGACCGAAATGCAAAGAGCGTAAATCCCGTAGACCGTCGGGTTTTTGGTCAGATAGGGCATGACAATAAACATGGACAGAAAACGCAAGACGAACGCGGCTCCTTGCCAGATGTATATCTTCAAATACCGTGACGAGTAATTTCCCGATCCGGGCGAACTCATAGGGTGCGACACGACACAAGATAATCGATAGTTTTTTGAGGGGGTGCCAAGGTGGCTGAAACCAGCCTGTTAACTGCAGCCTGGACAGCTTCGCTATTCCACCACTCAGCCACATTGTCGTAGATTACCGTCAGATGCGAAACAGCAGATTCGGCGGAATCGTGCATGACCCCGCAGATTTTCAACTGTTCAAATATCTCGTTCATTTCCTCCAGGATGGCCGGTATCGGCTCCTGGTCCTGTATCAGCAAACAGGGAATCTTTCTTAAAACTATCTCGGCAGAGCCCGTTGACAGGTGGTCGACGATCACAATCCTTGCGTTTGCTATGCTCTGAGAAAAGTCACCTCTGTCGACAGTAATGTTATTGCTCGCGGTCTCCAGAGCATGCTCGGTATCGAGCAACAGCTCTTCCTTTCTCGGCCTGAAAACGAAGTGACCGGAAAGGGACGCAGGCAGTAATTCAAAAACCCGTCGGATTCTTTTGAGAGCATTGACGGATTTCGTATTCGGGACATTGTATATGCTGAACTCCATGAGATAAGGGAAATTGGTCCGCGCTATATACAGTATGCCTTTCTTCGCTGGTTTGGGCTCATATGTCTTTGTGTCGCGGCAGATGAACCCGCCCGGTATCACCTTGCTGTTGTCAATCGACCATCCAACAGTCAGATACCGGTCAGCTGCCTCCATGTCTATCCAGTTTGGGAAGGTCCTGTCAAACACCATCCCTGAGCCGTGCTCATGGCTGACGAACGTCCTGCCTTCGTTCTGGGCTGTTGCGACATATAGCGACGAGGAGATGTCGCTTATCCAGTTCTCCGAGACGATGTGGGTGAAAGTTCTCCCCTTGATGTCCTTCAAATACCTGTCGTAACTGCCGCGGAACCGCTCGACAAACCTTTGCGGGAGACAGTAGTACAGGGTCTGCACAAGGAAATACTCGAAATCGTCTTGGTGTTCGATTCCCAGCAGCTTGGCACGGAGCGCTTCATCCACGAAGCGGTCAGTTTTGACGGGAGGAGGAACAAGGGAGCTGACCTTACCTTGCGATTGCGAAACAGATGCGGAATATACCTCAGGCGTGCAGAATACTCCGCACAACACGACATTGGGCGTACCGTTTGTCGCCAAGTTTCTAAGCAGTTTCCCCGGGAATTTTATGGTCTTGCGTGCTATGTCTTTGAAACGATCGAGTGTGCCGGTGCCACGGGTGAAACTGAATGGCAGTGCTAGCGAAGCAAATTCCTTTCTCGCAAACAAGTAATAATACTGGCTTACAAGCTGCTGCACCCCAAAATCGTTACAAAAACAGTACAAGTAATCCACGTGGTCGTAAGGAACATAGAAAGCCTCCTTACTCAGGAGCTTGACACTGGTCCTGTCCACATCTATTTCTGACAGATAGGCGTACTTCTCATAGGTTATGCATATATGTCTGAAAAGCCAGTAGCCGAAGGCCGTCCTCCAGAAGAATTCCGGCAGCCTTACTTCGGATATGCGGTTCAAGGTATCAGTCAGTTTAGGCAAGATCCTGTGATAGACGTCCTTGCAATACTCGCCGGCACTCACAATCTCATCCGGACCGGCAAAAAGGTCCCTCAGCGTATCATCGGTCAACTGGTCCATCTCGGACAAGGTGAGTTTGTGTTTCGCGCCCTCCCATAGGTACACGGATTCCCGGTAGTCATCCCCCCAGAATTCCTGTAAGGCAGTCGCTCTGATATTCTTGTTACAGATTTTCAAGTAAGTTCCTTTGGCCGGAAGTATTTACAGCAAACAAGGCTTACTCAAGGGGTTCACTCCCTCGGGGATGAGCCCCAGACTCCTGAGATGATCTGTAAAGTTCAGCAGCAAATAATCGTTGTATCTTCTGGAGGTAATCTGCAAGCCAAATGGCAGGCCGTCCGGAGCAAGAAAAACCGGAACGCTGACGACGGGCAGGTGGGTCAGGGTCCACATCAAAGAGGGGTCGGGTTCCTCAATCTGGTGTCTCGGCGGAGCTGAGCCTGCCGTGCTGAGAGAGATAAGTACGTCGTAACCCGAGCAGAACTCATCCATCAAAAGGCAAAGTTCTGACTGTTCTTCAAGCACGCTTAAATATTCCTCGGGAGTGATCTCATTGCCGTGCCTGATCATGTCATTCATGATTGGAGAAATGAGCTCGGAGCGCTCAAACTCCTTGGCGAAGTAATATGCCAGTGTTTTGTCGTAGATCGTGGAGTGTATTCTATGCGCATCGGCAATTTGCTCCGGCAGCGCTGGCTCAATGACTTCAATATCTCCAGTCGCGGAAACCTTGTTCAGCCACGCGACAATTGCACTCTTGGCGTACTGGGGGGCGTTTTCCCAGGTATGCGTCTTGGCAAACGCGACTCGCCATGGCCTGATTTCAGGTTTGCGGACACGTGCGGGGTCCTGGAAGGCCTGGTGACTTTTCGGATAATTGGGGCCATGAACTCTCAATACTTCAAAGACCCTTCGGATGTCCTCATAACGTGAGGTAAAGAAACCAACACTGTCGAGACTGTCGGTGGTCTTCAACATTCCGGTTCGAGGAATGAGTCCAAAGGACGGTTTGCAACCATATACGCCGCAAAAACTTGCCGGTCTTACAATGGAAGCTGCAGTTTGGGTCCCCAAAGCGACAGGGACAATGCCCAAAGCGATCGCGACCGCAGAACCGCTTGAGGAGGTCCCCGGAGTCCTCGTCTCGTCATGAGGGTTTATTGTTTCATTCAAGGTGTGGACTGCGAATTCAGCGGTGACTGTTTTACCCGGTATGAGTGCACCCTGTTCCTTGACATTGAAAACGGTCCGGGCATCGTTCCCCGGCGTAAACCCCTTCCAAAGCGGGCTACCCATCTGGGTGGGGAAATCCGCCGTATTGAAAATGTCCTTGACACCGACAGGTATGCCATCAAGGTTAAGCAACTGCTGTTTCTGGCTCAATCGTTTTGATGTTTCGCCTGCCTGTTGCAACAGGCGCTCAGAGTCGAAGCAGACGAAAGGAAAGTAGCTACTGTTGTACTTTTCATACGCACTAATACATTCACTGGCAATGTCTTCGGGAGTGCAGCTGCCATCAACGAAGGACTTATGAATATCGGAAATGCTTTTTAACAGGAAGGTATTCTTCATATATCATCCACTCCAGTTTTTTCACGAGGATCTTTTCTGCTTCTGTGCTTGGCCAGAAACTGCTCAATGAAAGGAACGATGACCTCGGCATTTTTGTGGCACTTTTTCTTTATCGGAATATCTGTTGTCTTTAGCTTTTGGTGCTTCTGGCTGTTCATGATCGAGTAAAATTCCTCTTCGCTTAAGCCAGTGCTTTTCAGGTAATAATCAAGCGCTTCAGGAATTTCAGGATCGTGATCCCTGATCAGCTCAAACCCTTCATCCTGAGACAACAGCCCATTTCTAACATCCACACTGGCCTGCCAGGTTGCCCTGCCGTAGCCCCTTTTTATATAACAGGTGAAGTCGTGCATCCCGGACATGATGCATTCAGCGCTCTTATACCCTTTGTAGGTGCCTTCCATTTCGGTTTCTTTCCAATCCCAGTGGTCTCTGACGAATTCCGTCTGCCGCTCGTCGTCCCAGAAGAGGTAGTTGCCCAGATGGATGCCGGTCACCCCGACGGCCTCGATTTCCTCAACGGAAGGGAGCACGAAGGGGCGCATGTCCTTTTCCGTCAGGTAGTCGCAGACCAGCTTCTCCCAGCTCACCTTGCCGGAGACCTTGAGGAAGTATTCCCGGTCGAACTTGAGTTGCTGGTTCAGATATGAATCCTTGCCCGAGACGTCGGCGGCCGATTCGCCCCAAACCATCAGCGGGATCTTGTAGGCTATGGCCATCTGGAACACGAAGGATGGAATTCCGGAGTGGCACAGCCAGCAGGAATCGCCGATCACCTCGATGGACTTTCTCGCTATCCTGTTTACCAGCGACCTGTTGGGCTGGAACTGGACGTGATCGATATTGAACTTGTCGAGCAGGTTCTGTAGATTGTACCAGCCTGTCTCGCTGTACCAGTTATGGCTGAAGGTGACTCCCAGCGGTTTCATCCCGTAAACCTGAGTCAGGACGTAGGCCTGGAACATGCTGTCCTTGCCGCCGCTTAACGGTAACACGCAGTCGTAGTTGCCGTCGGCCTTGGCTTTGGCTTCCTCCAGGATGCGACGCAGCTCCTTCTCACGCTTGACCCAGTCGATGTGTATCTTCTGCTCGGAGGACTGGCAGGCCCGGCAGATGCCCAGTTCATCAAAGACAACTCCCTCCTGCGTCTCGGGGATGCAGCACCGGGTGCAATATCTGATATTGTCGAACAAAGGGGTTTTATTCTCGGGAATTTTTGTCATAACGATAACCTCGGTGTGTCGTGTGTGTCGCGAGTCGGGGCAGACGAGTCATCCTACGAATTCATCTCTCAGTACACCGTACTCCCAGATATCAACGAACTTGCCGTCCTTGAAAAAAGCCTCTCTTCTGACGCCTTCCCGCTTGAACCCCAGGAAATCGGCCAGTTTTTGCATCGCGATGTTCTCGGCAAAGGTGCCACAGTAGATGCGCCTCAGATTCAAGGAGTCAAACCCGTGCTTCATGATCAGGCGGGCCGCTTCCTTTGAATATCCCTTCCCCCAATAGTCCTTCTCACCGAAAAGGACCGCGAATTCAGCGCACTGGTTCCTGAAATCGATCTGCTGCAGCGCAATGTTCCCGATGTGAACGTCCGATTCCTTGAGATTGACCGCCAGCACCAGCTTACTGCTGCCAGTGTAAGCCTTTTGTATGTATTCCTCAGCCTGTTCCCTGGTGTAGGGGAATATGTGATGAGAGTTGTTGGCACTGACTTCCGGGTCGTTCAGCCAATCCACATAGTTTCCTTCGAGATCTTTCAGGCCAAGCGGCCGCAGATAAACATTAAGACCTACAAGAAAAGGTGTTTTCATTGTTTTTCCTTTCAAAAAAGAGAAGAAAGCTAATCTCTCAAAATATCGCAGATCGTTTCGAAGAACCTCGACTTCTCAACGTGCGCATCTTGGCGCTGTGCGGAGAGCGCCTCTCTCAATGCTGCGCACACCTCATCCACACTGGAGCTCGAGACATGGGAAATAGTGGGACAAGACTCGATCACGTCCGATTTGAGCTTCTTGTTGGGTCTGATGCTCAGGCTCGGCACGCCCATCGCCGCAGACTCGTACAACAGCAGCGACGTCATTCCGACCACGGCCCTGGCACAGGCTGCCAAGTCGAGGGAACTGAACCGGCCTTCATGGACCATTATATTGCCGTTCTTTATGGTGTCCCGAACCTCTTGCGTCAGGTGTCCCCTGGGATGGGGCAAGAATAGCAGCTGCAGTTTTTTAGCAGTCTCGTATTGCAGCATTGCCAAGGCCCGGGCCGTCAATGCCAGCACTTCTGCCTCAGTGTAACCGAGCGCGTCTTTTTCCTTGCCGCCGAAGACGGTTGCGTTGAAGGGCTCGCCTACGAAAAGGACCAAGTCTCCCCTGTAGCTGACCGAAATCTTCGCTCTGTTGCCGGGAGAGTAGTTTCTCAAGAGGTCGAAGGCCGGGTTGCCGGTGATGACGAGATGCTCCGGCGGGCAGCCGTTTTCCAGCATTCTGTCATGCATGAGCCGGTCAATGACTGCGATGCGATCCGGCAGGTAGCTGAATTTCCTATCGGGCCTGCCGTTTGGGGTAAAGCGCTGCCAGTAGAAAATCCAGCTGTCGACAAATGCCAGCGACGGGATGCCCCGGTCCCTGGCCCATTGCCAGAATAATGCATCCTCGTCGGCAAGTTCCGAGGTGCCGGTAAGCAGCAAAGCCGGCTCAGGCATCTCCCAGAGTACCGATTCGTCAAAGTGCTCCAAAAGGACGGCGGCAATCCCGTTCTCCGCGAAGCGCGTCTGCGCATGCACGAAGGCGAAGGTTCTGACGTCCCAGCCCAGCTCCTCAATTCTTCGAATCAAGGGGGAGAACGCGTTGGCTGTGGCGGCCTGGCGCGCAACGACTGCTACGGTCTTATTTGGAAGCTGTTTCATTTATGGCAGAGACGGCGTCATAAACGCGTGAGTCTCGCTGCGAGGATATCGCTCCCAGCTCACCTGCATGCCCGGCAACCTTCTCGAAAGCGTCTGCCAGATCAGACATATCCTGCACCGTCAGCGGTTCGCGCACCAGAGGGGTGTACATCAGCTCCTTTTCATAGAGGCGTTCCACTACGGGACACATACCCTTCGGGTATTCGTACTGCACTCCCTGGTTGTAGTTGAAGGGAAATCCTTTGCTGCCGATGGCGATCTTCTTTTGATACATCTGGTTCAGGTAAAGAGGTTTGACGTAGCCCTCGGCCAGGGGCGTGGTTTCCCACGAGGTAGGCTTGGGGAGCTCCGCAGAAACCGCCTTCAGGAACTGAGATCTGCTCACGCCGAAAACATCCTCGTCGTAGCGGATGGGGAACATGTAGTAGGCGTGATTGTGATAGTCGGGCAGCTTTTGCACCGTTAGACCCTTGATCTCCTCGAGGCGTCCGGTAAGGTACGCTGCAAGACTCTGCCTTAAGGCCAGGATATCATCCAGTTTTTTCAGCTGCTCGGTACCGATCGCCGCCTGCAACTCGGTGAGCCGGTAATTGCTCCCCATGACATTGGAAAAGTCCTCCACCCCATAGGCCTCGGCGGCGTTCTCTCCATGGTTGCGGATCAGCTGGGCACGCAGGGCGATCTGGTCGTTATTGGTAACGACGAGTCCGCCCTCTCCGGTATGTATGTGCTTGTGGTAGTTCAGGCTGAAGCAACCGATGTCTCCCAGCCCACCCACATAGCGGTCTTTATATATGACGCCGGGAGCCTGGGCCGCATCTTCTATGACCTTAATACCCCGGGGCTTGGCGATGGCCATGATGGCATCCATATCCGCGGGATGGCCGAGCAGGTGCACCACGATGATCGCTTTGGTGCGCCCGGTGATCCTGGACTCGATGGACTTGGGATCGAGGCAGAGGTTGGCAGGGTCAAGATCGGCGAAGATTGGGATGCCTCCGTAGAAAAGAGCCGCTGTCGCCGACACGGACATGGAATAAGGGGATACGATGACCTCGTCCCCGGGCTCGACGCCTGCCGCGCCTACCGCCGTCATCAACGCGGTTGAAGCCGAGTTGACGCTGATCACGTGCTTATAGCCGAACTTGGAGCCCCAGGAATCTTCAAAGCCCCGGACTTCCTTCCCGCCGTTGAACAGGGCTCCAGCAGCACCGACGAACCCGGAAAGCACATCGGAATCCAGAACCCTGATGACCGCTTCTCGCTCCAAAGGTCCCATGGTCTTTCTTTCAGGAAAAACCTTTGTTCTTACCGGGTCACCACCCAAAATTGCTAGTTTCGACATAAAGAAATAACTCCTCGCAAAGGTTTTGCCATCTGTTCCGGATTTCCTCGCCCGCAGCGGTTCAGGCGGCTGTGCTGAAGTCGCCGGTAATATTCCTGCTTAAGCTTGGGAAAGGTCACCCTGCACCTTGTTGCACACCAACATTGTCATGAAGGCATCTTGCAAGGTGCATTTGAGAGGTCGACCGACCGTTAAATGTTCATAGATGTTGTCTGCCGAATGGTACAAGGACCTGCCCAGCGATGTTCCCAGGTCCTCAGAGACAGCTAGAAAACGGTAGCCTTTGAAAATATCGCTGTCGACCGTCTTCTGATACTGAATCCTGAACCCGGTGTCAGTGATTCTCACCCTTCCCCGTTCGAAAAAAAGGTCCGCCTCAAACACCGTGTAATGGTTGCAGTTCACGTGGAGCATAGTGAAAAGCCGGTCCGCATCGAAGCCGACCACCAGCGAAATCGAGGGGTCATCTGCGAAGCAATCGCTTTCTTGGGACAGTATCCTGTGCTGTTTGATATCCCCTACCAGGTAGCCTAAGAGGTTTATCAGGTGCGAACCGTTGTGCAGAAAACCTTTTCCATAACATCCGCTGCCGGTCATATACTTCCCGAAGTTCCCCGCCTTGATTTTGTCGCGCAAGGCTTCGAATTCGGGGACAAAACAGCGCCGGTAGTTGACGCAAACCGGCACCTGGTTCTCAGCGAAGATTGAAACGATCTCTTTTGCTTCAGCGACTGTTTTGGTCAGAGGTTTTTCCGTGAAGACAGCCTTTAGAGGATACCCGCTGATCGCTTTGAGAATCGGGTAGTGCATCTCGGCGGGCACTGCCACGCAGACCACGTCCACGGCTTCCTGCTGAAACGCCTCCTCGATGCTGCCGAACGCCTTGCAGCACCACAGGGCGGCGGCGCTTCTGGCCCGCTCCAGATCGCAATCCACAAAGCCGATCAGGTGGAATCCGGGGTGTGCGGAAAAGGCATGACCGTGGGTCAGCATGTTTTCCGATTCAGGGGAGTCGTAAAAGGCCCCGATAGCACCGGCCCCTATAACAAGAACATTGAAGGTCGCATCAGTCATGTGGTTGATCGCTTGAGCTGCGCCGGAGACCAAAAATCGACTCAGGCGACATCGCGCTGTTTATGGACCAAGCTGTGGATCACCTCGGCGAACTCGACATCTTCATAGTTGTCGATATCCACAGCCGATTTCCAATCGATCGGGAAAAACCGGTGTCCATCCCCATAGAAGGTTTGGCTGTTCAGCAAATGCCCAACCCGCGCAATCCAGATGGCACCCGTTGGGCAATACAATTCGGGCAAATCCTGGGACCTCTTTTTCAACGCCTCGGGAAAAATGAACTCAGGGACAAAGTTCTCGTCCAGTTTGGTGGCCCACCACGGGTTCATCCATCCGAACTTGAAACAGCTGAGCTGAAAATTTGCGCTACTGTCCACAAAGTGCTTATACGATGTTGAGATATCCCTGCTGCCGCGGATGGGGCAATTGGCCATTAATTGAATTACGACGTCATATTCCTCATTCCAATATTCCTGGGCCTGTTTGACAGCAACGATAGTGGCAACGCTCACCGGGGTCAGGTCGTCGCTGGCCTCGCTGCGCAAAAACGGCATCTCGACCCCAAGGCCGGCTGCAATCCGGGCCGTTTCCGTGTCATCCGTACTGACCACGATGCGGTCGAAGATGCCGGATGCTTGAGCGGCTTCGATGGTCCAGGCGATCAACGGCCTGCCCATGAAGTTCATGATGTTTTTCTGCGGGATACGCTTCGAGCCGCCTCGTGCGGGTATAACGGCGATAGTTTTCATTTCGTCTCCCAAATAAGGTCCGATTTGTTGGAGAGTACCATGCAGGTATCACCCAAAATCCTGAAAAGCTCGCTCCTGTGTCTTTTCTATGTTGTCAAAATACTGATAGCCCTCTTATATTCAGCCCACTGGCCAACATCTACATAGGACTGTTCCGGAACCGGATAAACACCGATTTTAAGGTTCATATCAAGCAGCTTTTTTATCAGGTCTGTTATGTCAAAGTAGATGCCTTCAGGAATGAACTGGAGTACTTCGGGGTTCAAAACATACATGCCGGTGTTTATCAGGTAATCGAATTTCGGCTTTTCATTGATCCTGCTCAATCCGCCAGATGCGTTGAGTTCGCAAACACCATACGGAACGATCATTTGCTGCATGGATGTCACTATGGTAAACATGAAATTTTCAGACTGGTGATAATCAAAAATCTTCGAGTAATCACTCTTGATGATTATGTCGCAATTGGATACGAAGAAAGGAGTATCAAACTTGCCTTCAATTAACTTGAGCGCTCCACATGTGCCCAGCGGGTTTTCCTCATTTATGTAGTGTATGTTGTAGCCGTTTTCTATGTACTCGAAGTAAGCCTTTATCATCTTAGCCTTGTGACAGACCGAGATGTGAAAATCGTTGATGCCGTATTTGGCGTACTCATCCATGATCACTTCAAGCATGGTCTTATCGCCAATAGGTATCAATGGCTTAGGGAGAATTTTGGTAAAGGGCTCCAACCTTGTGCCCTTTCCACCCGCCATAATAACTACGTGAGAGTCAACTTTTTTCTTTGTCGGTGTGCTGAGATCGGGGTATTGCAGGTCATGCTCTGAAAGAATTCCGATCAGCCTGTTGTTGTCTAGAACTGGCAGAAAAGCGAATTTTCCGCTTTGCAACAGATGCAGGGCATCTGAGTCAGAAAATCCAGGTCTGACAAATTGGAATTCCCGGTTGGTAATTCTGAGTACGCTTTCGTTCAGATCCAGACCTTTCAAGACTGCTCTTCGAAAGTCACCATCGGTCAGGATGCCAATAACGAGGTCGTCATCGTCAACAATAACAGCAAAGCCAATTCCAGCCTCGTTGATACTTCTCACCGCAGAACGGATATTCAGCTTATAACTGATCTTAAGTTTGTCGTAATCACGCATATTTTTGGCCTAAAGAAGATCGTTCCATGTCAACAATTCATCTGCATTAATGCTTCGATTCACCTTCCTGCCGAGAACATAGGGGACCTCGTCCGGCTGTATCCCCGTTCCAGGTCGCTTGAAGGTAAGATCCTCCAGTCTGATGATGTCCCCAGATTTTAGATTTGTCTTCAGAACAATGCTCCTGCGGAATTTTGCTTTCTTCTGTTCTTCCGCTTCGGAAACAACCCGCGCAAAAGACCCCAACGCATCGCAAATATTTCGGGATTCTTCGACGATGCTCTTCATCTCAGCAGGATTGGCAGAGATCTCATGATCCCAGCCGGGCAGATTCTTGTCGGTGGTGAAATGTTTTTCAATGACCTTTGCACCGAGGACTACCGAAGCTAAAGGGATTGTTACACCCAGGGAATGGTCCGAAAAACCTGCCGGGTATCCGAAGGTCTGCTGCAGCATAGAAATGTTTCTGAGATTGATGTCTTCATTCACAGGTGGATAAATTGAAATGCAGTGCAAGAGAATGATCTCTTTATTCCCGGCTTTTTCGATTGTTTTTACAGCGCGATCGATTTCGGCCAATGACGCCATTCCGGTTGATAATATTATCGGTTTTTTCTTGCTCGCCACATGTTTGAGGAATTCGTGATTGTTGACGTCCATCGATGCCACCTTTATAAATGGCACGCCAAGCTCGCACAGAAGATCGGCCTCTTCCGGCGAGAACGGCGAGGAGCAGAAGTCAACGCCGATTTCTTCACAAAACCTTTTCAGTTCAAAATGCTGGTCCTGTCTCAGATAGTAGCGCTCGACCATTTCCTTCAAGGACCCGAAGTGCTTTTTAGGTGAGTCATCGTACTTCTGGTTGCGGTCATATTCTACTTGGGCAATCAGCGAGCTCGGAGTCCACGATTGGAACTTTACGGCATCACAACCGCATTCCGCGGCTGAGCGTATCATTATTTTAGCGAGATCGATGTCGCCATTATGGTTAGCGCCTATTTCGGCAATGATGTAAGGGTATTTCCCGTCCGATACTTTTTGAAAAAAATTATTATTCATATTGATTGAACCTATCTACAGAAATTATTTCACTCCACCAACCGCTATTTATGCTTGAATAATTGCGGTTTACCTTGTCCAGATATCTCTCGCACAAAACCTTGTCTCTTGTCAGAACTTCTACTGCGCTAGTTTCGTTCACCTTTTCCAAGAACCGTTCGGCAAGTGCAACATGATTGTTGGCAACGCAGTACGAGGCCAGGTTGTTGTAGTGAGCCATTTTGACAGACAGACCTAACTCGAGCTTCTTTTCGGTCAGGCAAGCCTGCATCCCGATGGTATTCGAGCCGTGTTGCCTGTAAAAGGAAACCGCATCCTTGATGAACTTGCCTTTGCAGCCATTAATCAACAAGACGGTATATATCCACCAATCCACGGCTATGAGATCGGGAGGGATGCAGAGATCGGGCAATGCCTGCAAATTGATAGCAGAGTTCGACAGACCGATTACATTTCTGTCTTCAAGTAATGAAAAATCTGCAATTTCATCTTCAACATCGAGTGAAGAAAAATAGTTTGAATGGAGTACTTGGCCCTCACAGTCTACAAGTGAAACTTCATTGAAAACAAAATCAAACTTTGTCAGCCATTTGAGAGACTCTTCCACTCTGTTTGCTGAAAAAAAATCATCCGTATCTGCGAAAATAAGCTGGGAGTACCTGGCTTGAGCATGATCAATAAGAAACCGTCTGATTTCAGCTATGGTCATGCGGTCTTCCAAGTTTACCCAGATCGTTTCCTGTGGGAAAAGTGATTTAAGAACTTCTTCAGCACCATCGTTGATTATCAGCAGGTCAAAATCTCTGAAAGTCTGAGTACTCAAACTGCTAACGAAGTTGCTAACAAAGCCTTCTACTCCTGGATATACGACTCCAGCAACAACTACAGGGTGTTTCTGCATATCAGCTCAAGTGCCCTGTAACCAGGCTGTTTGCCTTGATAAAGCTGTTATCAGGTATATCTATATATTCCTTACTGATAGCTCCACTGCCGTAGAAGGATCCATTTCCTACTTTTACCCCCCCATTCACTACAGACGCGGTGGAAATATGACAGTGGTCCCCTATCACAGCGTCATGCTCTATCAGCGCTTTGTTGTTGACTATGCAATTTACTCCGATCTCAGCTTGTGCATTCACCAATGCCTGATGCATGATGATGGTCCCTTCGCCAACAGCTGCATGCCTTGATACGTGTGCAAGGGGTGAAACAATCACCGGCAAAAAGACATCACTTTTCTTGAGTTGTTTGAAGATAAATATTCTTCTCTCCGGGCTTTTTATCTGCCCAATGGTGATCAGAAAATGTCTTGCCTGCTTGGAAAGTCTATCAATGTCCTGGTCTGTCCCTATGATCGGGTAGCCTAGGATTTCCTGGCCGATCTTCTCGGGCAGGTCTAATATGCCTATAATTTCAAATTTTGCTTCTAATTCGATAACGTCAATACACGATTTACAATGTCCGCCACCGCCTATCAATATCAAAGAGTCTTTTTTCATTGTAAATTACCTATCCATGAGCATCTGCATCGTTGTTCATGAGCCCACTACTACTTGGAAGATTGATCAGCCGCCTCTCCAGGCTTTCCGCAACTGACAAGTCCATTTTGGAGCAGCCTGCAAACATGAGCAGCTTGTGCATCAGGGTCCAGGCAGGGCGGGTCATGATCCCGATGTCATTAGTTGCCTTAAGCAGGGCATCCCGTTGACCGGCACACTCCTCATCAAGCAACAGGGCATTAAGCCAGTAGTTACTCTGACTATCTGCCGGTTCCGAGACAATGCGGATTCCAGGCATATCGCTGAAGGCTTGACGATATCGCTCAGCCAACTCATGCTTGGCGGCCAGAAAGCCGGGGAGCTGTTCTAACTGGGCACAGCCAAGTGCCGCATTGATATTCGGCAGACGATAGTTGTAACCAACCATGTCGTGATTAAACTCCCACCGATGCGGGACCTTGGCGGTGGTTGTGATATGTTTTGCCAGACGCCCCAACTCCTCATCATTCGTCAGGATAGCGCCACCGCCACCCGTTGTGATGCTCTTGTTGCCATTGAAGCTCAGCGCGGAAAGCTTCCCCCACTGACCGGTATGCCGCCCCTTGTAAAACGAGCCGAGCGATTCCGCTGCATCTTCGATCAACTCGATGCCAAATCGCCCACACACCTCACACAACGGATCAAGATCCACCGGATGGCCGAAGGTGTGCATCGGCACCACAGCCTTGATGCGCCGGCCGGTCAGCCGGTTGTAGCAGCCGTCCTCCCGCAGTTCTGCAATGTCAGCGAGGTAACTGCCGAGTTTATGCGGGTCGAGTCCCAGGGTCCGCTCCTCGCTATCGACGAAATGGGGAATGGCACCGCAATAGCTGACCGCATTGGCAGTGGCGATAAACGTCAGGGCTGGCATGAGCACCTCATCGCCACTCCTAACCCCGGCCAACAGAAGGCAGACATGCAGCGCTGCCGTCCCATTTACGACCGCTATGGCCCTTTTTACCCCGGTGTATGCGGCCAGCTCTTCCTCGAAACGATCGACAAACTTTCCGACTGATGATACCCAACCGGTATCAAGGCATTCCTTGACATATGCCCATTCATTACCACTAAAGCTGGGCTCATGGAGCGGCAAAAAAGATTTCCCGGATGGCAGTACCGACCGCAATGCCGCAAGTACGGCCTCTATGCTGAACTCAGCAGTCATATATTGTAACGATCCGACTTATAAGAATTAAGGTTAGCCAGGTTGCTGAACCACTCTATTGTTTCCGTCAAACCTCTTCGAAATCCATCCTTGCCACTATAACGGGGCTGCCACCCAGCCAACTCAAGCGCCTTCCGGTTGTCAGCCCAGAGGCGCTCCACCTCGCTCTTATCCGGACGCAGGCGGTTGTCATCGGTCTCTATGTCTATTTTGGCACCCATGATATCGGCGATCATTTGCACCGTTTCACCAATGGAAACCTCAAAATTGCTGCCGATGTTGATCACCTCACCCACCGACCTGTCCGACTCGACAATCGCAATGAACCCATTGACCGTATCCTTGATGAAATTGAAGTCGCGTGTCGGGTGAAGAGAGCCGAGCTTGATGCTCCTAGACCCGTTTGCAATCTGGGTGATGATGGTGGGGATAACTGCGCGTGCTGACTGACGGGGGCCATAGGTATTAAAAGGGCGAATAATGGAAACTGGCGTATTGAAGGAACTGTAAAATGACATTGCAATCTGGTCGGCGCCGATTTTTGACGCTGAGTACGGAGATTGTCCTTGAAGCGGGTGCTCTTCGGTTATGGGCACAAACCGCGCAGTGCCATACACTTCGCTGGTGGATGTATGAACTACTTTCTTCACACCGAGATCTCTTGCTGCTTGCACAATGTTGAGCGTACCCTTGACATTGGTATCCACATAGGTATCAGGCGAATGATAGGAATAAGGGATTGCAATAAGGGCCGCCAAGTGCAGGACAACATCACATCCCTGCATAGCGGTTCTCACCCCATGTGGATCGCGAACATCTCCCGCAAAAACATCGAGGGATTTTATTATTTGCTGATCTGAATGATCGAGCCACCCCCATGAATTGAAGGAGTTATAGCACACGAAGGCACGAACATCATGGCCACGCCTGACCAGTTCTTCCGTAAGGTGAGAACCGATAAAACCATCAGCACCGGTAACAAGTATTTTATTAGTCATAAATTGAGCCTTTTTACAAATGTCTTGAACTGTAGCGAGAGGTCTTGGCCTGTGGGATTCCAGGGAGAAGCTGAAGGTTTATATCTCAACTCTTGACAAAAACCATTATTTTATTCCCATCCCGCTTCCAGGGAGGCTCTTGACTATGCGACTATCCCGCTTCCAGGCTTGACCGGCGAACCAGACTTGACTTTCTGGACGAGAAAAGAAGCCCCTCTCCCATCAACCTTCTTTAACCCGATACACTCCGAGTGCGCATAGGGGGACAGACACCTTTTAATGAAGGAGCCCGTCCCCATTGGCCGTCTGACGCTCTATCTTTTTTCCCAGTTCCTACCCTTCCTTCACCCGATACACGCCATTACTCATCCCTTCACACCCCTTTGGAGCCGGCATCAATCGGCTCCAGTAGGAAGTCGGTGACAAATCGGTACTGCTCGTTTTTTACCAGTTCCAGCACCCGTGGCATGTCAATATTCATGTAGTCATGGACAATCCGGTTGCGCAGGCCAATAATCGCATTCCAGTCGGTCAGGTCACTGGTTTTCACAGTGCCGAGTTCTGTCAGTCCGAAAAAACTATCATAGGCTGACAATGGCACCTGCTTTCCTGCTGCCTTAAGAAGCTGTTTTGCCTTGCCAATCGCATTTTCAACCAGTACCTGGATTGCATGCAGTACGCCGTTTTGCTCAAGACGAGACAATGTACCCCCTGAGAGGATGGTCGTGCGGGCCTCGTCGAGCAGAGCACCCTGTTCCTGGGCTATGAGTGCCGTTTCCGCTTGATACAGGTCAAGCCGCATAGATCTTGTCCCAGTACTGTTCTTCAAGCTCCCGCCAGGTTCTCTGCAAAAACCGGTGCCAGATCAGGCTGTCGCCCCCCTTGAGCGGGATGCCCTCTTCAGCCACCACCGCCCGCATCGTAAGCCGCGCGGTGGGGAGATCGACCAGGTCGATACTCTGTTCAGAAGATGTACCAAGTTTTTCCGCCAGTGCCCTACGGAGTTGTTCGGTGACGGCGAGCTGCTGGATAAAATCCATTTCGCGACTCCATTGGATCGCAATATCCCAGTCACTGTCCGGGCGGGCAGTGCCGGTCGCCCGACTGCCGATCAGTATCGCCAGTTCAAGGGAAGCGAAGGAGTTGAGTATGTCGGATACTATCCGGTGCTTTTCAATAGTCATCGTCCCTTTTACGCATCAGCACCGCAATCTCGATGTCACTTGAAGGCGATGTCTGACCCTTGCAGTTGAACCTCGCTTCACCGCGCCACCCATTTTTTCGAAAACCCACTGTTGTCAGGCTTGACCTTCCTGGATGCCTGACGAGAACAGAAGTCCCTCTCCCATCAATCTTTCTTCAACCGATACACTCCGTGATGGGCCTCGGTGTCGGCCCGGTGGGCAGAAAGGTCGGCAGCAACGGCATCGACCTTGACCTCCAATGCATCGACTTTGACTTCCAAGCGCTCCATTCGAGCTTCTAACCGCTCCATCCGCGTTTCCAACCGGTCAACCTTCTCGGCAACCATCTGCTGACCCTCGACAACAAGACCAAGCTGATGCTGGAAATTT